>JBBSSE010000151.1:0-6645 GCA_038242375.1 Chitinophagales bacterium | reverse complement strand
GTGGCTGCTTCAAAAAAGGGTAAAGTGATCATTTCACCCCAACTCAAAGAAGAAATTGATAAAACGATAAAAGCAGAACAACAAATCATCCTGTTTCAGAACCGGCGGGGTTATGCGCCTTTTTTGATGTGTGGTACCTGTGCCTATATTCCGCAATGCCAGGATTGTTCTGTGACTCTTACTCTGCATAAATATTCCAACAAACTCCATTGTCATTATTGCGGAAATACCTACCCTAAATTAATTGCCTGCCCGAAATGTGGAAGTGTGAATTGGAAAGAAAAAAATTTTGGAACAGAAAAAGTTGAGGAAGAGCTGGTACAGGATTTTCCGGATGCACGTATCGCACGTATGGACGTTGATTCTGTAAGAGGAAAAAATGCACATGATACGTTGATTAAATTATTTGAACAGCACCGGATTGATATTTTGGCAGGTACACAAATGGTCGTAAAAGGATTGGACTTTGAAAAGGTAAGTTTAGTAGGAATTCTGGATGCTGATGGCCTTTTAAGTTTTGCTGATTTCCGGGTGAATGAAAGAGGTTTTCAATTAATGGAACAAGTAAGTGGAAGAGCTGGTCGCAGAACAGGCCGTGGCCTTGTTTTAATTCAGGCTGCCAAGACCAATCACCCGGTTTTAGCATTCGTGCAGCAGCATGATTACAAGAAGTTCTATGAGAATGAAATGGAGATGCGGAAGCAGTTTTTTTATCCGCCATACAGCCGCCTGATCCGTCTTACACTAAAGCATAATAAGAATGAAATAGTGATGGCAGCCGCAGATGTTTTGGGAGAATATTTACAGAAAAACTTTGATAATATTTCCGGTCCGGTCGCGCCCATTATCAGCCGCGTCAGGAATATGTATTTAATGGAAATTCTCCTCAAACTACAGCAGGATTCCGCACAATTAAAAGTCCAGAAGAAAGTGATCCTTAATTCTATTGATCTCCTAAAGTCAGATAAAAGATTTAGAAGTGTGATTGTAATTGCTGATGTGGATCCCTTTTAAAGGAGATAGTTTAATCTAAATTGATTCGCCATTTGCAATTTTCATCATAGCTGCATATTGAAATGAATGCACTCCCGGATTGTGCTTCTTACTTTCATTGACCATGGCCGCGGCTACATCTTTTGCATCGATCGCGCGGTATTTTTTATACCCTCCAATCAGTAATTTAGAAAAAGCACGCATCAGCATTTTTGCCCATTGCTCACCGGATCTGTATTCGTTTCTTTCACCCAAAAGAATAGACGGTTGAAAGAAGCTGATGCTTTCAAAAGGAAATTCTTTCAAGGCATCTTCCGTTTCACCCTTTAATTTTAAATAGAAGTTTTTGGATGTTGCATCAGCTCCAATGGAAGAGATAAGCATGAATTTTTTGAAGCCATTTTCAATGCCAATTTTGGCGGCATTTACCGGGATGTCAAAATCTACTTTTTTATAGGCATTTTTATCGCCCTTTACTTTTTTTTGAGTAGTGCCTACACAACTGAAAATGACATCGCCTTTTCCAAATTTACTTGTGTAATCAGCTATGTCATTGAAGTTGACAATTTTTTCTTCCAGTTTTGTATGTGACAGTCCTGTTTTTTCCCGCACAAGAATTCTTACTTTCCTGAAGGCAGGATCTTTCAATAAATCTTCTAACACCACATGGCCTATCAATCCTGTAGCTCCAATAACAATTGCTGTTTGTTCATTCATAATTTGGTACTTTGCCGATAATTTTATTACCATGCAAGTTCAGCAAAACTACTCCTTAAAAAATTATAACACGTTTGGTATAAATGTGCTTGCCAGATATTTTGCAGAATTTGAATCTGTAAATCATCTTAAAGCAATTTTAAACCATCAGGAGAATACGTCAAAAATGATCCTTGGTGGCGGAAGTAATATTCTTTTTACAAAAGATTTTTCCGGGCTTGTATTGAAAAATAATATTTCCTTTATTGAAGAATTTCAGGAGAGTGATGGAAAGGTTTTAGTGCGGGCAGGTGCAGGCATGAACTGGCATCGGTTTGTATTGCATTGTGTAGAGAATAATTATGGCGGAGTTGAAAATCTGTCCCTGATTCCGGGGAATGTAGGTGCATCACCGATGCAGAATATTGGTGCTTATGGAGTGGAAATAAAAGATGTATTTCATGAACTGGAAGCCTATGATTTAAAAGAAAATATTGTGCGGAAATTTAAAGCGGCTGAGTGTGAATTCGGATACAGGGATAGCATTTTCAAGAAAAAAGATAAAGGGCGTTTCGTTATCTTAAATGTAACGTTCGCTTTAAATATGAAGCCGGTTTTTAATACTTCTTACGGAGCTATTGAACAGGAATTAGAACGGATGAACATAACACAACTAAGTATTAAGGCAATATCAGACGCCGTAATAAATATCCGCTCATCAAAATTGCCGGATCCGGCTTTTATAGGAAATGCCGGTAGTTTTTTCAAAAATCCGGTTATTTCAAAAGAGGAATTTGAAAGGATAAAAGAACTGTATCATTCCTCTGTAAATGGGATGGCTTCTTTGAAGGAAATACCATTTTATACTATTGATGAAAAACAGGTAAAAATTCCTGCGGGGTGGCTCATAGAGCAGTGCGGATGGAAGGGATATAGAAATGGAGATGCCGGGTGTTATGACAAACAAGCACTGGTTCTGGTAAACTATGGGCATGCTACAGGAGATGAAATATATACATTGAGTTCAGACATTATTCAATCCGTGAAAGAACAATTTAGGATTGACCTGGACAGAGAAGTAAATATACTTTAGCCCTTTCTTGTTAATAAAAAATCCCCCATAATTTGAAGGGGAATTTTTTGAAATTAGAAGTTTTATTGCAACAGGTTTGAGGTTTAATTAAAATCATCCTCTTCAAAATCTTCATCTTTAAAGGATTGTGTGTTTAAATTGAGCATACTTCCCATGAGATCTTTGAATTCGATCTTTCCTTCCACGACTTTTTTACTTATCAGTGAATAAGTACTTAGACCATGTAAAACGAATTCCATAAGAAGTGCGTTTTCCGAACTATTCAGATTGGGGAAATGTTTTTTAACGAGGCCATATAAACCATCTACTTTATACAAAAGCTGAATTTTATCTTCATCCTGCATATCAAGGAAAAGATTCAAATTATTACCACTGTCAAACCACCTCGTGATCGGTTTGTAAGGGTTATCGTCCACGCCGGATTCTTTTCCTCTTTTCTTTTTTAAGGTTTCAGGATCGGGGAAATATTTCACAAATTGCGTGCGGATAGATTTTTCCAAGAGATTATATGCTACCTGGAACGGACCTTCCTGTTCACCTTCATAGACCAATTCTATTTTACCGGTGATGGAAGGAATTATTCCGGTTAAATCACTAATCCAAACCTGGGTTTCTTTTTCGTTGTTCATGATCATCCTGCGTTCCGCAGCACTCACGGCATTTTCAAAGGAAGCGATGGTAAGCCTTGCAGAAACACCGCTTTTCCTGTCCACATATTCACTATTCCTTGCTTCAAAAGAAACCTGCTCAATCAATCGCTTGACCATGTCACTCACCTTAATTTTCTTCAACTGATTTGCATGAACTTTTGATTCCTGTTCGGTGATAATCAAAGAGTTTTCTATGGACGTAGGATAGTGAGTCAATATCTGGCTCTCGATCCTGTCTTTCAAAGGAGTAACAATAGCACCTCTATTGGTATAGTCTTCGGGATTAGCTGTAAACACGAATAATATATCCAGCGGAAGTCTTAATTTAAATCCGCGGATCTGTAGATCGCCTTCTTCTAAAATATTAAAAAGGGAAACCTGGATACGCGCCTGCAAATCAGGTAATTCGTTTATCACAAAAATACCGCGGTTACTTCGTGGAATGATGCCGTAATGGATCACTCTTTCATCTGCGTAACTTAGTTTTAAATTGGCGGCTTTTATAGGATCAATATCTCCGATAAGATCAGCAACACTCACATCCGGCGTGGCCAGTTTTTCACCATACCTGTTGCTGCGGTGCAACCAGGTGATGGGTGTTTCATCGCCTTTTTCGGCAATAAGATCTTTCGCGTATTTGCTTAATGGCGCGAATGGATTGTCATTCACCTCACTTCCTTCTACAACGGGAATATATTCATCCAAAAGATTGATCATTTGCCTGGCCATACGTGTCTTGGCCTGTCCGCGAAGACCAAGAAATAATATATTATGCCTGGAAAGAATGGCTCTTTCTGTTTCAGGAATAACCGAATCTTCATAACCGATAATACCGGGGAAAGTGAGTTCTTTTTTAGAGATCTTTTTAATCAGGTTTTCCCGAAGTTCTTCTTTTACTGAACGGTGCTTGTACTTACTTTCTATTAGTTTTCCTAAGGTGTTTATATTTTCAATGTCCATGGTAATATTTAATGTTTCCCTGAAGTTTTTTATTTATTCCCGGGTACGAATAAAACTAATTCTTCGATGAATGTAAAATGTTTTAAATTATCAGTATAAAGTTCTAAAGAATGATAAATTGAGGTTGCTGCAATTAGATTATCAGGGATAGAGATTTTATGAGAAAATGAATATTTCTTGATTAATCCTTTTGCAATTGATATAATTTGTTCATTGATCGGCAGAATTTCAAAGGACTGTAAATTATTTTCTATGTCACGCTGCATGACTTTGTTTTTACAGCCGACTAATAATTCCATTTCGGTAATGCAGGAGATAATGAATTTAGACGTGTGGGTTTCTAATACCTCCTTGTGGTGAGCATTTCCTCTATATATTTTAATCAGTATGTCTGTATCAATTATAATTCCATTTCTCTTTTCCATAAATCATTTCGGTAAGTTTCCGGATGGAGAGGGAAATTAGGGTATTTGCCAAAAAGAGCAAAGGGGGTATCTTTCTTTTCAGAAGTGCTACTTTTTCCGGTTTTAGATTTTAGCACTTTTGTGGATCTTTTCTTTTTTTCTAAGTCTTCTTTTTCAATACTGCCCCCTAATCTTAAAACCAACTCTATTACAAGTTCCGTGGATTCTTCGGGTATTTGTATTGTAATTTCTTTCATTGGAATAATTTGAATTGAAGTTAAACATTTTGTTTTAATCGAATCAATAAACCGTTTTTCGTCTGCCACTTTCAAAGTCCTTAAAGATAAATGCACCTAATTTGTCCAAAGAGGCAAAATAAGCCTTGCCATTATTTGTTTCTGTGAACTCCGTTACAAATTTTTGTAAATAAGGATCACTGGCAATCATAAACGTGGTGATAGGAATCTTTAATTTTTTACATTGAGCCGCCAGGTTCATACACCGGTTCAATATTCGTCTATCTACTCCAAAACTGTTTTTATAATACCGTCCACCAACTTTCAGGCAGGTTGGTTTACCGTCCGTGATCATAAAAATCTGTTTGTTGGGATTCTTTCTTCTCCTTAGCAAATCCATGGCAAGATTCAAACCTGCGACAGTATTTGTATGATATGGTCCAACTTGCAAATAGGGAAGATCTTTCACCTCAATTGTCCAGGCGTCATTTCCGAAAACAACAATGTCCAACGTATCTTTCGGATATTTTGTCTGGATGAGTTCACTCAATGCCATCGCTACTTTTTTGGCAGGAGTGATTCGGTCTTCTCCGTACAAGATCATACTATGCGAAATATCAATCATTAATACGGTGGAAGTCTGTCCTTTGAAATCAGTTTCATGTATCTGCAGATCATCTTCCTGCATTTTAAAACTTTCCACGCCATGATTGATTTGTGCATTACGGATGGATTCTGTAAAATCAATTTGCTCCAGGGTATCGCCAAATTGATAAGATCGGGTTGATGGACTTATTTCATCTCCCTGGCCAGGTTTGAAGGTTTGGTGATTTCCTTGTTTGGATTTTTTGAGTTTCCCGAATATTTCTTCCAGGCTCCTTTTGCGAATTCCCTGTTCTGTTTTTGGAGTGATTTTTATTTTTCCTTCCTGGTTATTATCGGATATGTATCCTTTGTCTTTTAGATCTTCAATAAAATCGCCCATCCCATATTCCTCATTAGTTAGTTTATATTCCTTATCCAGCTCTGTCAGCCAACTCAAAGCCTCGCCAACCTCTCCACTTGTATAGGTAAGCATTTGCATAAAAAGATTGAGCAGCGTGTCGAAGGAGGACTTACTGTTTTCATTTGGATCAAAAGAAGAGAAGTGATGAAATCGCATAGGTGTAAATTAAGCAACGAAATAAATATCCCGGAAAACCGGGATATGCAATTTACAAAAGAAAGGTTTTTAAAAATGGCTGTTTGTGTTAAATGTTGAATCGAATCTTCGGCTCCTTTTTGGATAATGAAGAGATATGAGTTTTAGATATTTTATTAAGATGAATGTCGTGAAATAGTTTTGGATGTAGAATGTTACGGCAGTATTAATGATACTTTAGGCCCTACATAATAAGCTAAAATTCCTTTGTCACCCGGACTGTAATAGAACCCACTTTTAAGACCAATATTAAAATTATAACGGAGGGCATAGTTTAGGTCAACTGACACGGGGAAGATTAAATCGGAATAAGCCCTCGTTTCGATAGAAGTAGAATTTCCACGTTGAAAAGGATAGTCTTGTTGCTTTGATGAAATTGACATTCCCGCACCACACAGCAAACCGACTTTTT
>JBBSSE010000150.1:0-6652 GCA_038242375.1 Chitinophagales bacterium | reverse complement strand
TACAGACCAGGATGGAATTATGGCCACAAAGGCGGATGACTATAAACGTTATAATTTTAATGCCTTCCTGAACACCAATCTTACCTCTAAATTAATTGCCTCCATCAATGTCTTTTATAATAATGATACCCGGAATACACCGCAAAATTACGGTCAGTTGTTTTACAATGCCATCACGTTTGGCCCGTATGCGCCTACAGGATTCGGGAAAACAGCCGATAGTATTACATTACCTTATTACACACCAAATAATATCCTGCACACAGAACCTTTTATAATAGATAATAGCAATAATCTAAGGTTATATGGTAAATTAGAATACAATCTATTTAAAGGTATAAAATTGAATGCTGAATATACTTTTAGCCGCAACGCTTTTGACAGAACAAATGTTTCACAAACAAATTCCTATATCAATCCTTTGAATTTCACTTTTTCACCTCTGAATACCGTTTCGCAATATTACAGATATACCGATGCGACAAATTACAGCGCAGTAAATCTTTATGCAAATTATAATACTACTATTGGAAGCGCGCATCATATCAGTGCTGTTATAGGCACCAACCAGGAAAAAAGCAATGAAAATGGATTCAATATAAGTCGTTATGGTATTATCAGTACCACGGCTCCTTCCATTAACGGAAGTGTTGGAACCATCAACGGGGGTGATAATTTTAATTCCTTTGCTGTAGCAGGTTATTTTGGACGATTGAACTACGATTACAAAGGGCGGTATTTGCTGGAAGTTACCGGCCGCTATGATGGTTCCTCGCGCTTTCCTGCTTCGGACCGGTTTGGGTTTTTCCCTTCTTTTTCAGCGGGATGGAACATTGCGCAGGAGAATTTCATGAATAATTTACAGCCTGCTATATCACTTTTGAAACTCAGGGCATCATACGGAGAAATAGGCAATCAGATTGTTTTATTCCCCTCAGGCGCCCAAAATTACTACCCGTATATTCCCTCCTCTACCCCATCTAATTCCACCTGGATCAATTCCGGAACAAATATTTTAAATGTGACTGTACCTTCGCCCCCTTTAGTAAGTGCAAATTTCACCTGGGAAAGAGTGCAAACCTCCAATGCTGGTTTAGATTTTGGAGTTTTGAATAATAAAATTTCCGGCTCCTTTGATATTTTCGAAAGAAAAACCCTGGGGATGCTGGCCTCGGGCAGTGAGTTACCTACCATATTAGGGGCGGCAGCACCTTTGCAAAATATTGCCGACTTAAAGGTGAAAGGTTGGGAAGTGAATCTTACCTATAAGGACCAGGTGAAAGATTTTAAGTATTCATTAGCCTTTAATTTATCTAATAATCAGGCTTATATCACCAAGTACAATAATAAAGGAGGACTTCTCTCCATTGGAGGCAACGGCGCCCTGACGAATTATTATGTAGGTCAAAGAATTGGTGATATCTGGGGTTTTCAAACCCAGGGTTTCTTTACCGAAGACGATTTTGTACCTGGCACACTGAATGGAAATTTACAAGGTGGCGTACTAAAACCCGGAATAGCACCCTACAAAGGTGTTCCGCAAAATCCAGGTGATATACGCTTTGCGGACTTGAACGGAGACAGTGTAATCTATATAGGAAATAATACCTTGTCCAATACCGGTGACCGGAAGATTATTGGAAACAATAACCGCCGGCTGCAATTCGGGATCAATGGAAATGTGTCCTATAAAAACCTGGATCTGTCCTTTTTCCTGATTGGTGTTGGCAAACGTGATCTTTGGATTAGCAACCAGGTCTTTTTCCCTTACCAAAACCAGTTTAGCGGCATCTTTGCTAATCAGTTGGATTACTGGACCCCTGATAACAGGAATGCCTATTTTCCCCGGTATTATGCCAATGCCTCCGGCAACACAGGCACAAGCGAAATTGTACAAACGAGGTTTTTAAGCAATGGAGCTTATATGAGGTTAAAAAATATAACACTGGGTTACAGCCTTCCGGCCGTGGTCACGAATAAACTGTATAAAGGAAGTGCAAGAATCTTTTTCTCGGGTGAAAATCTTTATACATGGGATCATTTACCAGTGGGGTTAGATCCGGAAGCCAACGATTTGGGCAGTGGCGGGATTTACCCTTTCATTAAAAAATACAGTTTTGGGGTAAACATATCTTTCTAAATTTATCCGTGAATCAAAAATTAAATTTAAAATGGAAAATAAAATAATACAGAATATTTTAAGGGTTACGCTTTTTTTGGCAATAACATCCTTTTCCTTGAGCTGCAATAAGCTCGACCTGACTCCACAGGGACAATTATCCATAGCCAGTACGCTCTCAGATTATAACGGCTTCAAAACTTATTCCTGGCAATTTTATAGCGCCTTTGCAGGCTATACCACGGCTATATTAGATAAAGACGTGAATAGTGATCTTTTTCTTTATGCAAATCCCAACAGCCAATCTGACTGGATTTGGCAAAGAATCACCATTCCCTCCTCTTCCTCTAATTATTCCCAGCCATATACGAATATCCGCCAGATAAATCTTATGCTGGATTATATTGACAAATCCAGCCTAACAGATATGGAACGAAAACACTGGCGCAGTATAGGATATTTTTTCAGAGCTTACAATTATTCAAACCTGCTGAACATGTATGGAGAGGTTCCTTATTTGGATCATGCACTTACCGATGCGGATGCGCAACTTTATATGGCCCGCACACCCAGGGATTCTGTGGCAATGAACATTTTGAATGACCTGCAGTACGCAGAAACAAATATTGGCAATGGAGATGGTAATAATACCATCAATGTCAACGTAATACGGGCTCTAATTTCACGATTTGGATTAAGGGAAGGTACGTGGAGAAAATACAACGGTTTAACAGCCGGGAATAAATATTTACAGGCAAGCGCCAGTGCTTCGGAAAAACTGATGAGCGCCTTCCCTTCCTTATTATCAAATTATGATTTGCTATTTAACAATGAATCACTGGCCGGCGTTCCGGGAGTTATCCTTTATAAGGCATATGTCACCAATCAAATTACTCATCGGTTATCAACAATAAATAGAAATTCTTCCGGCCGTTATGATCTTACCAAGGCCGCAGCTGATCTTTTTTTAATGACAGATGGACAAACACGTTTTACAAGTCCTTTATTTAAAGGAGATACAAACCCTTATGACGAATTTAGAAACCGGGATAAACGTTTATATTACAGTGTACCTCCTCCCTTTAAAGTAGTTACCAATGCACCCAGCCTGACCTTTACTTATACCTCAAATCCAAATGACACTTCCTATTTTGGATTGATGAAATCCATTTCCGACTCGTCGCACAAAGCTTTACCCACCCGCAACTGGAACGGCTTTGTATTGAGACAAGAACCGCATTATGTGGATTATAACAACGGACAACCTTACAATGTGACATATACAGGTTACCGTTTTACAAAATATTATAACCTGCTAATTCAAAATGCGCAGGATCTTGATATCAGTGATTGTCCCTTATTTAGGATTGGAGAAGTATTGGTAAATTATGCAGAAGCTAAATTCGAATTAGGACAGTTTGACCAGGGAGTGGCAGATGCTACTATTAACAGACTTCGGGATAGAGGCGGAGTGGGGCCCTTGAATATTGGAACCATAGCAAATGATCCTACAAGAGATCCTGGAATTGACCCGGTTTTATGGGAAATACGCCGCGAAAGAGCCGTGGAACTCATTGGGGAAGGATACCGTTTTGATGACTTGCGCAGATGGCACAAAATGGAATATGCTGTTAAGGAAAAATTGGGTCGGTGGATCGTAAAAGGCGTAGATGTACCTGTAGGCAATAGTATTCCAATAAAAGGTGGCGGCACACAGGGATATATTGATTATTGGGGAGTACCTCCTTCTCCTTTCCCTGATTATTATTATTTATATCCTATTCCATCAAATGAAATCATTTTAAATCCAAAAATTGTACAGAATCCGGGATGGAAATAAAATCAGGAATAAAAAATACTTTTGTCCTGGTTTTACAGCGATTCCCTAAACCCGGGATACCAGCCGATTACTGATTCTCCTTTTTAATAGAATATTGGAATTAGATGTTATAAAATATTGAACATGAAAATAATTTTATCGACTATTTTTTCTCTGATTTTTTTAATTCTTTTATCAGGATCAGAAGCAAAGGCACAGAAGTCCGCAAGGAAGCCCAATATCGTTTACATCCTGGCTGATGATATCGGCTATGGTGATATCGGCTGTTATGGTCAAAATAAAATCGAAACCCCGAACATTGATGCTTTAGCCAAAGCAGGTATGTCATTTACCCAACATTATGCAATGCCGGTTTGCGCGCCTTCCAGGTACAGCCTTATGACGGGTATAAATTCAGGAAAAGCCTTTATTCGTGGCAATGATGAGTGGGAAGAAAGAGGCAATGTTTGGAATTTTAAAGAAATGGAAGCCAACCCTTTTTTGGAAGGACAATTACCCATTCCTGACTCTACGATTACCATAGCAAAATTATTGAAAAAGCAGGGATACAAAACGGCCCTGGTGGGCAAATGGGGGTTGGGTGCTCCTATGACGGCAGCAGAACCCAACAACCAGGGTTTTGATTATTTTTACGGCTCATTATGCCAGCGCCAGGATCATCAATATTATCCCGGACATCTTTGGGAAAATACCTTTCGCGTAAAACTCAATAATAAAATCCAGGATCCTGATATTAAGTTACCTGCAGGCCTTGATCCTAATGAGGCCGCTAATTACAAAATTTATAGCCAGGAAGATTATGCACCTGATTTCATGCTCGCCGCGGCTCTTCGTTTTTTAGATTCCATTAATGGCCAGCCGTTTTTTCTATATTACCCGAGTCCGCTGCCTCATGCTTCCATGCAGGCGCCGGCGGAGCTTGTTGCCTATTATCATAAAAAATTCGGAGAGGAACCACCCTTTTTAGGCGGTGGCTATTTGCCTAACCGTTATCCCCGCGCTACCCACGCAGCTATGATAACCTTGCTGGATCAACAGGTGGGTATCTTAGTTCAGAAACTGAAAGCCGAAGGAGTCTTTGACAATACCATTATTATTTTCTCCAGTGATAATGGATCTTCAAATGAAGGAGGCGCAGACTGTCCCTTTTTTGACAGCAATGGCCCTTTTAAAAGTGAATATGGTTGGGGCAAAGGATTTTTATATGAAGGAGGAATCCGTGAACCGCTGATCGTATCCTGGCCAGGAAAAATAAAAGCCGGAAGTAAAACGGATCTGCTTTCCGCTAACTGGGATTTCCTGCCCACAATGTGTGAGATTATCGGCATCAAACCACCTAACAATATAGACGGAATTAGCTTTTTGCCCACGCTTTATGGCAAGCCAGCAAGCCAGAAAAAGCATGAATATCTTTATTGGGAATTTCCTCAGTATGGTGGTCAGCAAGCAGTAAGGCTTGGCGATTGGAAGGGAATCCGTTTCGACATGCTGAAAGGGAATTTAAAATTAAAGCTTTTTGACCTAAATGCTGATCTTCAGGAACAACATGATATTGCAGATCAGCATCCGGATATCATTAAAAAAATAGAAGGAATCATGCAAAAAGAACATCACACGGCCGATGTACGAACTTTTAGAATGAAAGTTTTGGATGAGAAATAAATATTGAATAAAAAACTACTGGCTTGATAGTAAAGGCCCCGTAGTTTTCTATATTTTTTTGGCAAAGACAGATTTTTCTATACAGCCTGTTCAGATGTGCAACTTTCATCAAGTAGCCATTATGCGCAGATACTTGACGAAGAAACCTAAGATGCAAGCCAGTAAAGAACTTTGGGAGGACACACTACTTTTAGTCTATACTGAAAAAGAAAGTTTTGAAGGTTGCTTGCAAGCCTGACATTTTAAATGGAAAGACTTTTTGAACGAAAGAAAAATATCTGAGGAAGGTAAAAAAAGATATGTTCCTAAGCGATTAAGAAGTGCATATAACGGTCTTAAAAATAACATGTTTGGTTGTTTACCCGGTATGATAATTTATATTTAAATATCCCGAACACAACTAATGCATTTAGGTGGTCTATTCTCGGATCTAAAGAACAAATTAAGGAATCATAATAGATTGTCAATAACTCGAAAGAAAGGGTTATAGATGAGTTTTTTAAGGCATAAGGGCTTCTGAAATACCACGGAGCCATAATTTTGCAACTCCTTGTTTTAACATTTTCGTCCGCCATCAAGCTACCCCTAGACAAGTTGCTCTCCATCAGAGCTTGTTTCCGATTTTACTTGATAGCCCAAAGATGAGAATCTATGCTTAATTATAAAAAAGACAGTATAAAAAATCAGCCTACTTTTTGTCCATTAGAACAGGTTCTCTAAAAAACGCCTACTTTGTGTCTATTAATTTTGAAGAGATTATTGTCCATAATGGGGTCCTGAGATATAGCAGGTAATGATTGTGTTGCCTAAAATACGAACTGTTTTGAAGTTCCCTAAAAGAATATCACCGCAGATTTTCACTACATTAAGTTTAAAAGGACAAATTGAAGAAATTAAAAAACAGTTAGGTAATCATGACGCACAATTGAACCAGATTTATGATGTCATTAAAAACTTATTATATGAAAAAGCCGCCCAAAGAAAAAGGAACGAAAGAGAAAGAATCGGTTTTAAGAAATAGATTTTCTGCC
>JBBSSE010000149.1:0-6724 GCA_038242375.1 Chitinophagales bacterium | reverse complement strand
TCCAAAAGACAATTATCCATACTACCCCGTACATTTCACGTAGATATTCCGACGGAATTGAGCACGGAAATTTTGAAATGCAAAACAGATATAGAAGTGGAAATAGTCGGCCAGGAATGGCTGTTGAACCAATCCCGTGAATTGAAGAAATTCGGGGTGCCTGTATTGCATTACTACACTTTAGGCAAGCCGCATGTGGTGGCGAATGTGGTAAAGGAGATGGTTTAAGATCCAGTTTATAGTTTATAGTTTATAGTTTATAGTTGGGAGTTCCTACGGTCGGGATTGCGTGTCTTTCAGCGGCCTGACGATTGGTTCGGAGTTCGGAGTTCAGAGTTCGTAGTTCGGAGTTTATAGTTCAGAGTTCGGAGTTCGTAGTTCGTAGTTCAGAGTTCAGAGTTCAGAGTTCGTAGTTCAGAGTTCGTAGTTCAAAGTTCATGGTTCGTAGTTCAGAGTTCGTAGTTCAGAGTTCACGGTTAAGAAAGCATCCTGAACGATTGGCTTTATACTGCCAGCCTTATGACAATCTTTCCCACTCGGTTTCGTCTTTGCGAGGCGCATTTCGAACCTTTAAAAATTATAGACACTACGCGCCAAAGCAATCTTAACCACATAAGCATAGATGGTCAGGCAATTCATTTAAACCTTCCTGGATTAGTTCGTAGTTCAGAGTTCAGAGTTCAGAGTTTAGAGTTCAGAGTTCAGAGTTCAGAGTTCGTAGTTCGGAGTTTATAGTTCAGAGTTCGTAGTTCGTAGTTCGTAGTTCGTAGTTCGTAGTTCTAGAGTTCACGGTTAAGAAGCATCCTGAACGATTGGCTTTATACTGCCAGCCTTATGACAATCTTTCTCATTCATTTCTTCCTTGCGAGGCGCCTTTCGAATCTCTAAAAATTATATATACTACGCGCCAAAGCAATCTTAACCACATAAGCATAAATGGTTAGGCAATTTATTTAAACATTTGCCTGGATTAGTTCGGAGTTCGTAATTCAGAGTTCGTAGTTCGAAGTTCAGGGTTAGGGTGGTAGAAATTGAAATTGTTCGTATTCAATTCGTGAAATCTATGTTTCAAATTCGTGTTTGAAAATAAAAAAAACCGCCTCTGAAAAGAGGCGGTTTGCTTTCAATTAGATTCAAGCCGATACCGAACAATATTCTATCAAATCAAAAAATCGGATAAAACTATCTGCTCAAAGGAATTCCCAATGACAGACTTAAAGTGCGGTATTTATTTTTATCGTTTTTATTATTATCGGTTTCCATAGAGTTAATCTTTTCGAAACCCATTCCGTAGTTTACTTTCACCAAAACGGCTCCAAGATCAACTCCAGCACCTAAATTAAGACCATAGTCGAAGCGCTTAAGCTTGTCGTAGGCTGCACCTTCCTGGGCTGATGTGGTTGGATCATCCTTGCTGAATTTGATATTCTTTGAACTGCTGGAACTAATACCCAATATTTTGGCTTCAGTCTTTGCTTTTCCAGCTACACCCATGGCTACATAGGGACCAGCGTTTATAAATACGCTCATATTATCCTGTATAGGCAATTTAATGACAGCATTTAAAGGAATTTCCAGGTAAAGAGGGTTGAATTTGGTTTTATAATAGTTATCATCCCTTGATGAGCTATTCAGATACCTATCTGATTTGGATCCTCTACCATCCAATAAGATACCTGTTTCAATAGCAAATACCGAAACAATATTAAAACGGTGCATCAATCCCGCGTTAAAGGTTGTGAGCATATTATTATCTTGCGTTTCCCCTGCAGAAGATTTTGTGATGTTTGCAAAATTCACACCTCCCTGAACATATGTCTGTGAAGAGGCCGTTGTAAATATGCCTGCACATAAGGCGAGCGTTAATAGTTTTTTCATTACTTGTTTTTTTTGTTTTCAAAAAGTGGTTAGATTAATCTGTTTAAGAAAATCATGCCAACAAATAATGTTATAACTCGAAAAATATGAAAAAAAATGAGAAATCAGCCTAAAAAGAAGTGCTTCAGAAAGCCCGGATTTAACAGATTTTCTACGTAATTTTTATTAAATGTTAACAAAAAATGCGTTATTAAAGAGAGAAAAAAATAATTTTCTACGCTTATTTTAATAAGTTGTTAAAAGTCTTCTTATTTATTTTTACCGGGTATCTTTTATTCAATTCTTTCAGCCATTTTTCTTCCAGGATGTGTTGATAATCGGAGATAACCATTCCACGCGCTTCTTCAAAACTCCTTTGTTCATTAGCTGGATATAGTCTAAGGATTTTTGAAAAAATCACTGTGCCATCCTGTTCGTTATGAATAGGTTGGGTAATTTTATTTACAGATAAGATTTCTTTTTTGTTTGTGGGAATTTGTTGCAATTCATATCTTCCGGAATCTATCTGTACTAAACTTTCATTCTCTTCCATAATTGCCTCTTTGCTCTTGCCATTTTTTAAATCCTGCATCACCTTTTGAGCAATAGTTTCATTCATACAGGAAACAATGAGCGCATCAGCGCTTTCCGTCCAGGTGTACTTTTGCCTGTTCTTATTATAAAAATCCAACAGCCCAACTGAATCTTTCGCCGCCTTATTCCAGACTTCTTTTTCCATCACCTCAAATAACATATTCCCATCGCGGAATTCCTGTAATTGAAAGTTGAATTCAGGACTGAATTCTGAAAGGCGTTTTTTATAATTATTTAAGGCTGCCTGATCAGCAAAATGAGTAAATAATACCGGGTAGGATTGCTTTGGACTACTATGAAAAGTCGCGGCTGAATTTCTTAAATATTGTGTCCAATCACCTACTGTAGCAACGGTATTGTCGTTAAATTGAAGAAGAGGTGTTTCTTCATTCATTTTCCCAATCGAATAGATTCTATTTGCAAGCACAGAACTATCTGTCATTTCCCAAAGAGTATTCTTGTCTACACTTTTTTGCTGCATACCTGTTAATTGAATAACCTCTTTTGCAAAAGCCCTGGCAGCTAATTTCATGCGATCATCTTTGGAAACCCTTTCTGCCAGTTCTTCTAAAAATGAGTCCTTATCCCTGGAAGTTGGGACTGGTTCTGTAGAAATTCTTTTTAAAATATGGTAACCAAATTCAGTTTCGAAGGGTGCTAAAATTTCCCCGTCTTTCTTGATAGAAAATGCTTTTTCCTCAAACGTTTTTTCATATTTCCCAACGCCGAATGCCGGCAAAATTCCTTCGTTAAAATAGGTTGTCCTGTCATGGCTGTATTGCTTTGCGAGCTCACTAAAATTTGCACCTTTTTGTAAAAGAATATAAATAGAATCAGCCAGTTTTTTTGCTTCCTGTCTTTCTTTTACAAATGTATCCGGGGCAGAAATGAGTATTTGAGCAACGCGTATTTGTCCGACAGCTTTTCTTTCGCCGGCATTTGAAAAAATATGCCAGCCATCTGAAGTTCGTACCGGCTCACTGAACATTCCCGGTTTTAAATTGTAAAGGATATTTTCATATTCATAAGGCAATGTAAAAGCAGTAATATATCCCGCATCGGTCTTCACCTCTTTTACGCCACGCTCATTTGAGGGAGAGCTTTCTTTGTATTGATTACTTTTTAATTTTTGATGTAATTGATTGATCGCTTTAAAATAAACGGCAGTATCTGCTCCTTTGGGAATTTCAATAAAATAATCAACGAGGTGAATATCTTTCTGACTTCTTTCAAAGGCTTGATCGATCAGTTTTTTAACCATCTTGTCATCCTTCAAATAAATATCTTCTATCTGATTTTTAAAATTTTCCAGTTCTGCTTTTAAATTTGGAAGCGTATCCATACGAAGATCTTTCGCTGCCTGAACTTTTAGTTTAAAGGCAATGTACAAATCGAGGTATTCACGGATAGCTTTGTTATTATCTGCAGCGGTTGTTTTGTTCTTATTATACGCGGTTTCGAATTCATTTTTTGAAACGGAATTCTTTCCATAAGTAAACAAAGTCTGGCTTTGGGCAAAGAGGAAAAGGGATAGAAAGCAAAGAAAGAGGAAACTCTTTTTCATGGAGGCTGTTTAGTCGTTTTTGTAAATCGAATATACTAAATAAACATGCTCTGCAATGAAAGATCCTTTGGATTTTTAAATACAAAAATGATCAAATATTCCGGAAAATCCACTTAGGATCACCAGGTATTGCAAGTGTTTTACCTTTTGTTTTCTTAACCAGCTTTTTGTTAAGCGTTTTTAAAAGCAGGGGGTTATTTAGTTTCTAAAGCTGTGTTTTTTATTTTTGCCTGGAGCACTTCATCCATTTGTTCCAGCGTTAATTTTTTAGCAATAATCCTCTTTTCACTGTCCAATAAATAAAGTGTTGGTGTTTGCGTTACATCATACAATTGTTTGTAGGATGGAGTTTTGGCATTTTCAACTACTTTTCTCTGAGCTTCTGTTTCATATACATTTGTCCAGTCTTCCATGTGGTGATCTTTGATAAATTCCACCCACTTTTCTTTTTCTTTTACTTCAGAAAGCACCGCGTATATTTTAACTCCTTCACTTTTCCATTTTGCTTTGTACAACGAATCCATCAGGGGCATTTCTGTCCGGCAATGTCCACATGTAGGGTCCCAGAAGGCAATAACGGTATAATTCGCCTTGATATTATATAAGGGCGATTTTACCTCTGCCGTATTGGTCATTTCAAGATTAGCTGCCTTCTCCCCGATCAGGTTCGACATCACCATGTATGCACGGTTTGAAATGGCGGTCAATTGCTTTTCATTCAACCAGTTTGTAAGTCCTTTGCTATGATATTTTTCAAACAGGTGTACGAAAACTTTATCCTGTCCCATGTACTTTGGATTGATGTATTCATCCGTCAGCCAGTTTAGTAGAAACTTATACATGTCAGGGTTAGACCTGGAAAGTAAAATAACATATTCCATATCCTTAATGGTGGAATCCGGTGCCGGTGAAACGATCTCTCTGAAATATCTTTCTAATTTTGGAAGGAAAAATGGTGTGCGGATAATCCGGTCATCTGTGAAAGTAATTCCATCCCAATAATGCTTTTTGTAGTACTGGTAATTTTCCAGGGAATCCTGTTTTGATACAGGGCGGGGATGAAGCACTGTCGGGTCTTTCATGCTTGTCAATAAAGACGAAAGCATGGACGTACTATATTTTTCAATAATTCCTTCCCGGTAGGTATTTAATTCACTGTTTATTTCCTGGTATTTTTTTTCATGAGCGGTACTATCTTCCCTGTTTGTAGAAGCTTTAAAAGCCTCAATTTCTTTTTGCATTAAAGCACCTTTATCGGCTGCTTTTTTCTGATATTCCTGGAAAAGAGCATTTTCTTTTGAGCCTGTTACCACTGTTTTCTGTAAAAGGTTTGCTGTGTCGGGCGCTTTTATCAGAATACTTTGTTCCTTGTCTATTAAAAAGTCATACAATTTATTTTTACCCGGAAAAACAACGGAATAAACTCCGGGTTTTATTTTCTCGCTCTTTTGGAAAATGGCTGTTCCTTTTGCACTCACTGCAGCGGAATCTTCCACATTCATGTTCTTACCATAATAATAAATAAGGTAAGCAATACCATCGTGATATTGTGGGGCTTCGAGAGTAATTTTAAAACCCTGCGCGTTTGCCGGAGTAATATAAAAAAGAATCAAAGTAAAAATAGAGAGTAGTTTCATACAGCTTAAAAATAAGTGACAAAAATATTGAATTCGAAACGTGAAACAAGTGGATGCAAAATACTTAACATTTTAGAATATTTTCTGTTGGAGAAAATTTATGGGAACCTGGACTGTGTATGCGGTGTTCTTGCAGACCATCATTAGTGTGTTCCGTGTTCGGTGTCTTCACCGACCACTTGAATGTAGGGCCGGGGAAGGTGTTCTCACCCGACATCTTTCGAATATAATTGAGTTCCGTGGTCGGTGTCTTCACTGGCCACTTTTATGAAGGAGCTGTGGCTGGCGTCTCACCCGCCAATTGTGTGGGTAGCCGTGGCTGGTGTCTCACCCGCCACATTCGGAATTATTCCCCTCATTTCCAAATCCCTCCGAATAGTATTCGTGCCTTGCAAAACAAAAACTATTTTTGCAGCGTGAAAAGAAAAAAGAAATTTACATTAGAAAATGTATTGGTTACCGGCTATGCTGCCGAAGGGAAATCAATCGCCAGGGTAGATGGCAAGGTGATATTTATTGAAGGTGCTGTTCCGGGTGATGTGGTTGACGTATTTGTTTCCAAAAGCAAGAAAGATTGGGCCGAAGGAAAAGCATCCAAAATAAAAGAATTCAGCAGTGAAAGAGTTGAGCCATTTTGTGCTCATTTTGGCGTTTGTGGCGGGTGTAAATGGCAAATGCTGCCCTATGAAAAGCAGTTAGAATACAAAGAGCAGGAAGTTCGTGATGTAATGCAGCGGATCGGAAGGCTCACAGGCGTTCCTGTCTTGCCTATTAAAGGTTCCGCAGATACGATTCATTACCGCAACAAACTGGAATTTACTTTCAGTAATAAAAAATATTTGCCTTCGGCGGAATTAAAAGAATTGGGCGAAGATGAATGGCCGGGTGGCGCGTTGGGTTATCATGTACCAAGACTGTACGATAAGATCATCGACATTTATGAATGTTGGTTGATGGATGATGTCAATAATCAGGTAAGAAATTCCCTGCGCGATTATGCCCTGGAAAATAAGTTGAGTTACTATGATATCAAGGAACACAAAGGATTTCTTAGAAATATCATTTTACGTTA
>JBBSSE010000148.1:0-6735 GCA_038242375.1 Chitinophagales bacterium | reverse complement strand
CTTGTTGGGATACTTCAAAGATACTATCAGAGAACCAGCAGAAGCGTCTCTGGAATACTTCATGTTTTAAAAAGAAAATAGCATACAAAAAAAGCCTACCACAAAGACTCTAAAAACACAAAGAAGAAAACTTCGTTTTCCTTTTCTGTTCTTTGTGCATACTATTTAACTCCTAAAGTAATTCGCAGAAAACAAAACAAGTGTTAGAAATTAGCGTAAAATTTCCCAATCATTTTGATAATAAGGTTGGGGAGTCGTAGGTCCATATATGCTACTAAGGTTGAAGACAGTTTAAATTAATCTGGATCAATTAAACGATCCAACTATTTACATAGAGCAAAAAAGATTTAGAGAACCCATATGCATAATCAACCTTAGTAGAAAAACTATCCATTAATTAAGTCCAACCTTATTACCCTATTTTTTTGGAGTAAAATATCGAAATATCCTATGATAATCAGGTCTATTATAAAACTCCTAAAGTAGTTACCAGTGAAATAAAATCAGCGGTATCGGAGAACTTAATGGTCAAATTCTACGTTTTATTATTCTTCTTATTACTCCCAAACAACGAGGCCTGAACAATGTCCAGGCCTCTAATTTTAATAACTAATTTTTTCCAGTGGAGTCTTTACTTTTTTACTGTAATTTTTCAGATAATCAATCCAGGCTTGTTCATTTTCGAAAAAGCCACTTCGGTTCCACGCACCGCCCTGGTAATAAACAAAATGTTGCCCGGGAACAAGTGTGGCGATGGCTAACAGATGTCCAAACTCATTTTTAAGGTTAACTGTTTCATATCCAGGAACAATGATTCCTACACCCATTTTTCCATTATCTATATTCCTTCCATCGGCCTGATCCCAATAACTGATAAAACGATCTTTCGAGTTTATCACAGGACTGCCATCATCTTTATGTTTTGTAAGGCCCGCAGCAATCGTCAGTGCATTTCCGACAAATTGATAATCGTCAGTTATTTTATTCAAGTTGGATCCCGCGTCAAGTGAAATGGTTTTCACCTGTTGCACCTTCGCGCCATCAACATCCCAGGGCTTGTAGATCAGTTCAAAGGCGGTCCGCAACGGACCCTGATCCAATATTTTATACGATGCATAATTTTTCGGAAATGCAAGTCCGCTGTCAACGAGGGGCGCCGAATTGCCTGCGCCTAACGTCATGCCTACATGATATGCATCTACACCATCACCATGATCTATATGGTAATCATTTCTTTTATACCATTCATTAATGATCATTTTGGAAGTTTTTTTAGCCCAGATATCCATGCCTTTTGCATTATCCGGCTGTGCATCTAAAGCAGCGCCATACATTCTAAAGGCTACTTTATCATTTTCCCAGGCAAAATCATCAAAACGCTCCGGCACAAAACGGCCATAGGTTTTCTCTTCATATTTTTTGGGAGTTTGTTTCTTAAAATAAAAGTAACCGGTACTTCCCGCTGTAACGCCTGATTGAAAAATAATAGCTGTAGCCGATTTGGTGCCATTATAGAGCACCTGCGATGGAATCTCTTCGTTGGTTTGAGCATTTACGACAATGGTTTTCGCAGGATCGTAATTTGCTTCGCCAAATTGCACCCATTTCATTTCCACCATTTCTTCACTCCTGTTTAAAGGAAGCGCATTGTGCACGACAACTTTTTTAGTTGCCGTTTCTTTTCCAAACATCATTTTATAGAGTTCTGTTCCTGCTAATAAATAAGCACCTGTACCATAGGTTTCCGTATCGTCATAACTCACTTTTTCCGGTGCCGCACCAGGTACCTGTACAAAACCCAATTTTCCATCCGGATGCACACAGGCATTCAATGCTGTCCAGGCTTTGTTTATAACAGGAAAATATTGATCATAGGATAAATATCCGCGATTAACTCCCCAGGAAAGCGCGTATGTAAAGAAGCCTGTTCCACTGGTTTCTTTTACAGGAAAGCTTTTAGGATCCAATAGGCTTGCATGCCAGGTGCCATCAGGTTGTTGTAAAGACGCGATCTTTTTTGACATGTCTTCAAATATTTTCACATAACGTGGTCTTGCAGGATAATCAGCAGGCATATTATCTAAAATGCGGGTAAGGGCTGCTATAACCCAACCATTGCCTCTGCTCCAAAAAACCTTCTTTCCGTTCTTTTCTTTTTTGTCAAAAAAGCGGCTATCCCTGAAATATAATTGCTCCGAAGGATCATAGAGATAATCGCTGCTTCTCCACCACAGTTCATTCATCCCATCCAGGTATTTCATATTTCCGGTTACGGTAGAGATATAAGCCAACGTAGGAGGTCCCATAAATAATGCATCGCACCAGGCCCATTCACGGTTGTGAAGGCCCCCAGCAAAGTTCCACAACAGAGATTCTGTGTGTGGTTGTTGAAGTACTTCATCGGCTAATTGGATCATTGGTTTGATCATGGCCGGTTTTTTATACAGCATGAATAACTGGGCGTAAGTCTGTCCAACAGCATAATCATCCGCGAAAAAACGCTGATCGGGTCCTCCCTGCCATTTATTTTTTTCACCTACGGAAATTAAAAAATCCAATTGCTTTTGATCATTGGCCATTTTTGCCCAAGCAATCTGACCGGCATAATAAGCAGCGTTTGTCCAGTCTGTTGGTGGATAATGCCAGCCATTTTTTTCAATATCCGCGATTTGCCAATCAGCCACTTTTTTCATATCAGCAAATATTTTGTGAGGCGCTATCGGTGCCTGGCAAAATGCTGCCTGGTAAATAAAAAAGAAAGCCAGCGAAGCAATTATTCTTTTGTGAATCATAGTCGAATTTATTTATAGTTAGATTAAATATTTAAATTAAGAATAAACCAAACCACCCCGAAAGTTTCCTCCCGAGGGGCAGGCGTTGGTTTTAGTTATTTGGGATTTTAAAAATGTCTTTTGTTTCTTTCAATCTTTTGATCAATTCCTTTCTGTATTGCTTTACGATTTCCGAATTGGGATCATAAATATTATTCATCTCAAAAGGATCTTTAGTCAGATCAAGAAGGTAGGACACAACCTTTCCTTTTTCTTTTACGTAAGCGAATGTGTTCTCTTTCGTTCTGATGCCGCGGAAACCGGTATTGATATCTACTTTATTGCTGATGATGGCACCCATGATATATTGATTCGCGGGCTTTTTACCACTGCCATTTTTAAAATACTCTGCATAGCTCACTCCATCCAGATCATCCGGGATTTCTTTCTTCAGCCCCATTAAATCTAAAAAAGTAGGAAACAGATCCGGCATACTTCCTAAAAATTCATTGTCAATACGAGGCATAATATGCCCCTTCCAATAAATAATAAACGGAATTCTTAATGATTCTTCATAGATATTATTCTTTGAAATCTCCTCATGCTTCCCAAGGTTATTTCCATGATCCGACATAAAAACGACAATGGTATTTTCCTCTAAGCCATTATCTTTTAATCCTTTTAAAATAACACCTACCTGTTCATCAACTCCTGTCATTGCTGCATAGTAATACTTAATATTATTTCTGTAAAAATCCCCCATCTCCGTGCCGGCAGCAGGAATATCAGGATCTTTCAAAAAAGTTTCAATTGGAATATTTTTATACTGATCATAATATTTTTCAGGAACGGATTTATAGCCAGAGTGTGGAGGATTCATTGAAACGACCAGTGAAAAAGGTTTGCCCTCTGTCCTAAAAGTATGATCTTGATTTTTAAAAAACTCCAAAGTTTTTTTTGCTTCATGGATAGGTCCCCATACATTTACATAATGAAAACTATCGCGTGGAGCATGCGTATCCCAATACATCGGACGATCGTGTTCATCATACGTTCCGTAGGAATACCAATAATCAAATCCATGCCTTTTATCCGGTGAAGTCCATTCGTTCCAGGCAACTTTACCCACGTTATTGGAAGTAGGGATATAAGGCTTGTACGGGGAATCCAAATGCCATTTTCCAATATAGCCGTTTGAGTATCCATTTGATTTTAACACATCGGACCAGGTAACGATATCCTTTGGTAATTCAATGCCATACGGCGCTGAAGAAGAATTCACATTCGTGTAAACATGATTTTTTAAGGGATATTTCCCGGTTAGCAACATTGCACGGGCGGGAGAGCAAACCGGATAATTGCTAACCATTTGTTCCAATACCAGGCTCTTCTTTGCTAAAGCATCCAGATTCGGGGTGAATACGGGTTCCTTACTTTCAAAACCCATTGCCTGTCCGGTCCATTGATCCACTAATACGATCAGTAAATTTGGAGACGTTTCCTTTTTGATTTCAGAAGAAGGTTTTTTAAAGGAAAATATACCCACTCCTATAACGGACAATAAGATGATGAATCCTATAAAATATTTTAACCGGGATATGTGTTTCATAAATAATTTTTTTAATTAAAAGATATTATACCGATACGACATTTTCCAAATATCCAACCTACTCTTTATTACACGTCGTTCCATTTCCCTCGAAACCCACAATAACCGGATTTGGAATTTTCCACCATATATTCTTCGGTGGCCAAAATTCAAAATCCTTCACGGGAGCATTCGTTTGTTTGTAATTCCACAAAACAAGGCCTTGCATATGATTGAGCATATTTTAAAGCGCACTATCCTTAGTAGAACTGTACCATCCAAAAAACAAAACAGCAACTAATAAACCTACATTTAAAACTCTCTTTCCTTCCATAATCTCATCGAATTTAAAAACAGGGATTACCAGCGTTTATCTAAATAGTGAAAACTCTTGCTTCATTATCCCTTACAACTCATGAGGCCATGACACCCTTTTACCAGTCGCCTTATAAGTTGGCATAGGGGCATTTGTCTCTTTCAATTCTTTTGTAAGCAAAGTAGCTAACTGTTTTACTTTTTTAGGGTATTTTGAAGCTAAATTATTTTGTTCACTCAAATCAGTTTTTAAATCATAAAGTTCCAATGTTTTATTTCGCATGCTGTACACTAATTTCCAATCACCCATACGAATTGCACTAAAATAGTTTATTCCCGGTCCATCCTCATTAATCCATTTATTGGGATAGTGCCAAATAAATGGCCTCTCTGCAACTTTACTATTTGGATTTTTAAGAAGACCTACAAAACTTTCTCCATCAACATTTTGAACGGTTTTATAATTTTTTATCCCGGCTAATTCCAAAATTGTTGGAAAGAAATCTTCTATAATTATTGAATGACTATTTACTGTAGCGGGTTTTACTATTCCAGGCCATTTTACAATCATGGGTTCTCTTATTCCTCCTTCATACACTGAACCTTTACCAGCGCGGAGTGGAAGATTTTGGGTGTGTGGTTGTCCTCCTCTTGGTGGCGCCAAACTCAATCCACCATTATCACTCATAAATAGAATGATGGTATTTTTGTCAATATTTTTTTGTTTTAAGAAATCCATTATGTCTCCCAGGCTTTTATCCATGCCTTCTACCAACGAAGCATATTTTGCTTCCTCTATATCTAATCCGGCATCTACATATTTTTGATAAAAACGATTGTCAGCCATTAATGGAACATGCACAGCATAATGTGCCATATTCAAATAAAAAGGTCTATGCGTTTTTATAGGTTCTTCCAGGGTTTTAATTGCATTGAGTGTTAATGCTTCTGTTAGAAAAGTATCTGAACCATAATATTCTTCCAGATCCGGAACAGCCTGTGGCGTAGTCTTTTTGGGTATATTCCCATAATTTTCTGTTCCTAAATAACTTTGCGGGTGCCCGGCAGCGTGCCCACTAATATTTACCATAAAACCTAAGTTATTTGGATTTGCTCCGGGAGTACCGGCGGCGGCCCAATGTGCTTTGCCAACATGAATCGTAAAATAACCGGCATCTTTTAAAAGTTGCGGATAGGTAGTTGCATAAACTGTATTTGGAATTCCGGGTTCAGGACTTAAACCATTTATCTTCCAGGGTGCAGGATTAAATTCATCATCAGTGGCGTCACTGCTGTTATTTTTTTGTGGAGAAGTCCAGTTGGTAACTCCATGTTGAGCTACATTCATACCAGTTACCATACTTACTCGTGATGGCGTGCAAACAGGCGTTGCATAGGCATTGGTAAACTTCATTCCTTCCCTTGCCAGCCTTTCCATATTCGGCGTATGATAGCGCATATTCAGCGGCATTTTGGCCGTATCAAAAGGCACAGAAGTATCCATCCATCCCATATCATCTACCAAAAAAACAATAATGTTTGGGCGCTTGTCTTGTGCAGATGCAGTGAAAATAGGTGCCATCCAAAATAAGCATACAAGCAATATACTATAACGCCTTTTTATCTTCAAATCCATTTTATTTCAATTTTTTACTTTAAAATTTTCCATTTCCTCGTGATTAGCAATGAATGCTTTTATTGTTTGATTAATTCAATCCTATTCAATCCAAATCCTTTAGTCCATTTATCTGCATCAACGTCAATATTTTTCAATTGTAGTGTGTAAGTTCCTGCCTTATGAATGTCAATCTCACCCACATGACTTATAATTTCCTTATAGAAAAATAATGAGGGGTTCACTTTTTCCTCGTCTCTTTTTAGTTCAACCGGGATTATTTTCCCTTCCACTTGCACACTACCTTTTTGTTCAGAACCTGGCCATGTTGGCTTAGAATGACCTCCTTTTTCATTGGATATAATATCAATCCTATATTTCCCTGGCGTATGAATGGTGAATTTCCAGGAAGAAAGTAATTCATCTTTATTGTAGGTACTGGTAAT
>JBBSSE010000147.1:0-6760 GCA_038242375.1 Chitinophagales bacterium | reverse complement strand
TGGTAAAAAGTGATTAATCAATTTAGTTTTGTGAAAAAATATTCGTGCAAAAAACACTGTAATTCTTCCAGATGAATTTTGTTTCCATGCTTTTTTTCACCTAATTTAAAAGCTAATAATCCTGCATTTAAAAAAGATAAAAAAACAGAAGATAAAATGGATCAAAACAATTCCGGTATTTCATTGAATGAACTTTTTGAGGCAAGCCTTCCCGGCTATACGAATGGGTCGGAGAATCTATCTTTAATTATTTGTTGTAAAAAAAACACTTTCGAATTTCAATATGCTTTTGTTGCAAATAATTCCTCTGAAACAAAATGGTGGTTTCCTGATACCAATAAAGAATCCATCTATATTTTTCCGCTTTATGTGTATCAAATTGATAAAACAAATACTCCACAAACTTCAAATCTACATCCTGAAATAATCAACCAAATTGCTAAAAAACTTTCTCTGCCTTTTACCGGTGAAAAGGAATTCACTAACCAGGAAAATAATTCTCCTGTGTGCTACGTAAATAGTGAGGAAGTAAGTGAGGAATTTAAAGTTGAAGTATTCCCTCAATCTTTTGCCCCAATAGATATTTTGGATTATATCTATGCTGTTTTAAATTCCGGTAAATTCAATCAGAAATATAAGGTCCAATTAAAGAAAGATTTTCCCGTGATTCCGCTTCCAAAAAATCAAATCATCTTTTGGAAATTAGCCACATTGGGTAAGAAATTGAGAAAACTACATTTATTGGAAGGGCCGGAAGTTGAGAAATACATTGCGCAGTTTCCTGTAGAGGGGAAAAACATAGTGAACAAAATTAAATTTGAAGAAAACTATGAGATCCATGACGGAGAGGCCATTATCCATATAACTCCTTTTTACGCAACGGGAAGAGTGTACATTAATGAAACACAATTTTTTCAAATGGTACCCAAGCTTGCCTGGGAATTTTATTTTGGAAACCACCGGCCAGCTCAGAATTGGCTTGAAGATAAAAAGGGCAGCGCTTTGAAAACAGAAGAGATCCTGCATTATCAAAAGATAATTGTTGCCCTGTTTGAAACCGACAGGATAAAAAATGAAATTGATGAGATTCATTTTTAGCATCCACACCTTTCCGGAAAGTACCTGGCTTTTTAGGATTTAATCATTCTTTAAATGCTGTATAATTCACAAAATTACCGGCCATTCTTTTTTGCATGCTGCTTATTTCGTTCATTGATTAATTATTTCCGAAATTGCACCAAAATATTTTTTAATGGCTAATATTAATTTCCGTTCTTCCAAATCTTCCACACCAGTTGTAATGAACCTGATCATTATTAATGCGATTGTGTTTGTAGCGCAACTTGTATTTGATAAATCAAATTTGCAGGGCAACTGGCTTACCAGCAGATTGGCACTTTATTCTATAGACACCGGCTTATTTTCCCCCTATCAATTGGTGACTCATATGTTTGCGCATGCAAGTTTTTTTCATATTTTATTCAATATGTATGCTCTCTGGTTATTTGGCGCCGCGATGGAAAAGTTATGGGGCACAAAAAAATTCCTGATTTTTTACTTTGTCTGCGGATTCGCCGCGGGTCTTGCACAAATGTTCCTTGTTCCTGTAGGTGCTGCTATTGGTGCTTCCGGAGCTATCATGGGAGTGTTAGGTGCTTATGCTTTTACGTATCCAAATGTTCAGTTTTTTATAATCCCGTTCCCCTTTCCGATCAAAGCCAAATATCTTGCTATGGGATATGCTGCCATAGATCTTTTCGGAGGAGTAGCAGGTGGTGGGGATGGAATTGCGCATTTCGCTCACCTTGGCGGACTTGTTATGGGAATTCTGCTGGCCTTGTTCTGGACCAGAAAAAACCGCAACTTCCGCTTTTAAATAGTACAAGATAAAATTTCAACATTTAATGTAAAGTTGCCGGAACGAGGCTGTTACAAAGATAAAGCATTGGAAGTGATACCAGTTTGACTGTTCGTTCAACCTGCTTCCAAATGGAATACATCTCCTTTTATCTTTTCCTCATTTTACTCACAGTAATTTGGTAATTTTGACACAAGAATATAATTGAGAACAATGGGAGAATCAGATAGATATTTAGGAAAGAATTTAAAACGCATGACGATCGGCGATGATAATAATGCGTTGATGGCTCTTATTGGAATTAACGCAATGATTTTTATTTCGTTAGGGATGATTGAGATTATTTATTATATGACTTCTTCCACTAACTCTGCTTTTCAGTATCAAATCATGCGCTATTTTATTGTGCCGGCAAAGTTGCAGTCTCTTATATACATTCCCTGGACCATTCTTTCTTATATGTTCGTGCATACGGGAATAATTTACATGCTTGTAACGATGCTTTGGCTCTGGGCATTTGGCTCTATATTCCAAACAGTATCAGATAATAATAAAACGATCCCGTTATACATTTATGGTGGTATTGCAGGAGCAATTGTCTTCATTGCTGTCAGTTATATGATACCCTCGCTGCGGGATGACATCGCCTATTCAACAATGTTTGGCGCAAATGCATCCATCATGGCTCTTGCAATTGGCGCAACTACTTTAGCACCTAATTACAGATTATTTCAGCAGCTCAATGGAGGTATTCCTTTATGGATACTCACGCTTGTTTACATTATTATTGATGTAGCCGGAAGCGGCGGCACAGCACATCATTTAGCCCATCTTGGTGGTGGACTTTCCGGTTATTTATTTGTTCTTAGCTATAAAAAAGGATACGATTGGAGTAAATGGATGAATGAAGTCTATGTATGGTTTATTGATTTATGTAGCCCGGATAAAAAAGTAACAAAACAGGTAACAGTCAGAGAAAAAATGTTTTATAATACTGGTACCCGGAAACCTTTTGATAAAAAACCTGTCGTGACAGAACAACGAATAGACCAGATTCTGGATAAAATAAATCAGAAAGGATTTGACCATTTAACGGAAGAAGAAAAAACGATTTTAAAAAAAGCCAAAGAGACTGATTACTAAAAAAGGAGCATCATCCCTGATTCTCTATTACTCAAAAGAATTGCAGTAAATGCCAAAACCTTTCCTTCGCAGGTTTACAAAAAAAACATTCATTTTTATAAATGTTATTGTAGGAATAATGTTTTTGGCCGGAAGTAATGTACAATATTTTAATATTGAAAGGTGGTGGTTCCTGAGTCTATTTACTCTCTTACTGCCCTATTTATTAGTTATCCTGATTGTTTTCATACTTTTTTGGTTGGTATCCCGACCTTTTTGGTCCATCATTTCTATCCTTGTCCTCGTCTTTTCTGTGGAAGCAGTAAAAAATATTATTCCATTTAATTTTCCATCCTCCTTTCAGGATACTAAAAATCCGGAGGATATACGGGTGATGAGTTGGAATGTGGAGTTATTCAATATTAATAATTACAAAAAGAATCCCGAAAGAAGGCAACAGATGTTTGATCTGATCAACAAATACGATCCTGATATCGCCTGCTTCCAGGAAGTAGTAGCCGGGGAAGATCAACAGGCCATTAATTATTTACCGGACATTATAAACGCGCTTAATTTCAAAGATTATTTATATTCTTACCAGGTGAGAGATGATTTTGACAGGCATCACCACTTTGGAATTTTAGTGCTGTCTAAATATCCGATTCTACGCAAACAGACGATGATTAATAATCCGAATGACTATAATTCTGTCTTCCAATTTATTGACGTCCTGATAAATAGCGACACCTTACGGGTGTTTAATGTGCATTTACAATCTCTAAAATTCACGGAGGAAAATTTAAGTTATTTGGAAAAAGGCGTCTTAAAAGGAGAGAAGAAAATGCAGGAATCAAAGAGCATTATTTCAAAGATCAGGGAAGGTTTGATCAGACGATCCGCCCAGGCTTCCTTTGTAAAAGATGAAATGAATCACAGTCCTTATCCAATTATATTTTGTGGTGATTTTAATGACGTACCCGTTTCCTATGCTTACGAAACTATTGGGAAAGGATTACAAAACGCCTTCGTAAAAAAAGGATTTGGCATTGGTGACACTTACGGAAGTTTAGCCCCTACCTTGCGGATTGATAATATTTTCCTGGATAAACAATTTAAAATCGACCAATTTACAAGGATCCGGAAATCCTTAAGTGATCATTATCCTATTATTGTGGATATGAAAATTAAGTGATCCTGAAGTAAATTGTATTCTGCTTTTAATCATGTTAAATATATTAACTAACAAAACAAAGAATATAAACCTTCATCAAAAATCAAAGTCATGCACCCATTTCATTATGCATTTAAGGTAAAAGATATTGCAGATACGAAACGATTTTATATCGATATTTTAGGGTGTGAGGAAGGACGTTCCACTGAATCATGGATTGACTTTAATTTTTTCGGTCACCAATTATCTGCACACATCAGCCAGGATTTTCCGGATTTGGATTATTGCGGAAAAGTAGATGGAGTAAGTGTTCCTATTCCGCATTTTGGTTGTCTTTTAAGTATTGATCAGTTTCAGCAAATTCAACAGAAATTAGAAAAAGAAGAAATTGAATTTATTGTAAAACCACAAAAAAGATACGCCGGACAAGTTGGTGAGCAATTAACGATGTTTGTATTTGACTTCAGCGGAAATCCAATTGAGTTTAAAGCCTTTTCAAATGAAGAGGAGATCTTCCTGACGTAAGAAAATATCTTCTTTATCCCAAAGAATATTTTAATGCATTCCTTAAAAATAAACCAGGAATGTCCATTTGGGAAATCATGTGATTTAAAAAAAGTTTAAATTGAAAATAGATTGTAAAAGGTAGAATACCTTTGATGCTTCTGATTCATTCCAATAAAAAAAGAATATGGCTTTATCCGTTTATAATTCACTCAGCAGGCAAAAAGAAGTTTTCGAACCCATTCATCCACCACATGTTGGTATGTATGTGTGCGGACCTACTGTGAGCGGTGAAAGTCATCTTGGTCATGCACGGCCGTACATAACGTTTGATGTAGTGTATCGGTACCTTTTGCACTTGGGATACAAAGTTCGCTACGTGCGCAACATTACTGATGCCGGTCATTTTGAAGAAGAAGGCAGAGAAGCTGTGGATAAGATCGCGGATAAGGCGATCCTGGAAAAAATGGAACCGATGGAATTAGTGCATAAATACACCAATCTTTTTCATTGGGCCTTTCGCAAATTCAACACGCTGGATCCAAGCATTGAGCCAACCGCTACCGGGCATATCGTTGAGCAAATAGGTATGATTGAAACGTTATTGAAGGACGGATATGCATATGAAGTGAACGGCTCTGTTTATTTTGATGTAGAGAAATATGCAAAATCATACGATTATGGTAAATTAAGTGGAAGGGTGATCGATGATCTTTTAGAAACTACGCGTGAATTGGAAGGCCAGGAGGAAAAAAGGAATAAAGCAGATTTCGCCCTGTGGAAAAAAGCTCCGCCAAAACATATCATGCGGTGGAACAGCCCATGGGGAGATGGTTTTCCGGGATGGCATATTGAGTGCTCCGCGATGGCAACAAAGTATTTGGGAAAATATTTTGATTTACATGGTGGAGGAATGGATCTCATGTTTCCTCACCATGAAAGTGAAATTGCCCAAAGTACCATCTGCAATAATCACACGCCGGCCAAATACTGGATGCATAATAATATGATCACCATCAACGGAAAAAAGATGGGGAAGAGTTATAATAATGTCATCAAATTAACGGAATTATTCAGTGGCGATCATCCGTTACTTACGCAGGCATTTTCACCTATGACCGTGCGGTTTTTTATTTTACAAACGCATTACCGCAGCACATTGGATTTCAGCAGTGAAGCATTGGAAGCATCCGAAAGAGGCTTAAAAAGATTGTGGGAATCCTATGAGACCTTAAAGAAATTGAGCAGATCCGAAAATGAATCTGCACCCGATAAAGAACTGGATGAAAAGTTGAATAAATTGATGGATCAGCTTACCGAATTTATTGAGGACGATTTCAACACGGCAAAGGTTTTAGCGAATTTGTTCGAAATAGTTCCGGTAATCAATTCATTTAAAGATGGAATTATCGACATTAATGCTATTACTTCGTCTACGCTATCCCGTTTGAAAGAGACATTCGCTCTTTTCCTGGAGGAAATATTGGGTTTAAAAAATGAGTCGGAGGTAGATGAAAAATTTGTCGGAGTGATGGATCTGCTTGTAGAAATCAGGAAAGACGCAAAATCAAAAAAGGACTTTTTTACCTCTGATAAAATACGAAATCAACTGACAGAAATAGGCATAGAAATGAAGGATGAAAAGGATGGAAAGATCAGTTGGAGAAAAAGTTAATACCACCTCATCAGGATTAAATTACACTTACTATTAAACAGCCTGAATACATACAACAATTGTCAAAGGACAAAACGTTTCAGCGCTTAATTGAAACCTACCCGGTACAAAAACTGGTGAAAAGAAACAAAATCTATTTACGCTTGTGCTCCTCTATTTTGAGCCAGCAATTAAGTACGCACGTTGCCCGGATTCTGTATGAACGATTTTTAAATATTTACGATCAGATTGAGCCATCTGCTGCGCAAATATTAGAAACACCTGTTACGGCTTTGCGGGAAATTGGTTTTTCAAACGCGAAAGCAGGTTATGTTCATAATGTTTGTCAATTTTTTATAGAAAATAAATTAACGGATGCCCGTTTGCACCGGATGAGCAATGAGGAATTAATCCAATTGCTTACTCAAATAAAAGGCGTCGGAAGATGGAC
>JBBSSE010000146.1:0-6782 GCA_038242375.1 Chitinophagales bacterium | reverse complement strand
CCTTCAAACTACCCGCCGCTTTTACAATATCTGACCCGGAGGGCGATTGAAAAATATCCAGCCCAAAATGTTTTGCAGAAGCAAACAAATGGTCAAATATATCGGATTGAGCTGCTTCATAATCCGCCCATTTTACGGAACTTGTAAAACAATAGATTTCTATTGGAACACCAAACTGGGTAGATTCCAATTGACGGACTAGTAAGGTCATCTCCTGATTGATACCAGGATGTTTTCTTAAATAAGCATCAATATAATTCCTAAATACTCCAAGGTTCGTCATCCTGCGGCCGTTGATCAACGAAGTGGTATCAACAGTATTTTCTGAATTAAACAATTCAATTTCCGATTGTCTTTCTGAAATATAATTTGTGATCAAATGGTATTTTTGAAATCTCTCCCGCATTTCTGCATCCACAAACCGGACAGTGGCCATATTAATATGCAACGTTCTTTTTATTCTTCGACCACCACTTTCCTGCATCCCACGCCAGTTCTTAAAACTATCCGTGATAAAATAATGTGTGGGAACAGTCGTAATTGTTTTATCCCAGTTCATAACTTTCACTGTGTTCAGATTTATTGCCAACACATCACCATCAGCATCATACTTTGGCATTTCTACCCAATCGCCTACTCTTACCATATCATTTGCAGAAATCTGAATACTGGCTACAAGCCCAAGAATAGTATCCTTAAACACCAGGAGCAAAACGACTGACATGGCACCAAAAGCACCAAGAAAGTATAAGGGCGATTTCCCCAATAAAATAGATAAGACCAATACAAAACCTCCGATATACAGAAGTATTCTACCTAATTGAAAATAGCTGGCAATTGGTTTTTCAATAAATAGTTCCGACTGTGAAAGATATTCTTCGGATCCTTTTAAGAAGGATACAATGATTTGGATGATCACATAAAGAAAATAGATCTCAACGATTTTTTGTATGAATGGCTGAAGTTTCGGAAAATCTTCAAAGACTGTAGGAAAAGCTGCATTTAAAATAATTACAGCAACAAGGGTGGCGCTTGTTCGGAAAAACTTATGTTTTATAAGCAAGTCATCCCAGTTAGTATGCGTTTTCCGCACAAATCTTTCAATAAATTTCCTGAGTAATTTACGGGTAATTAATAAACTAAAATAGATCACCAACAGAGTCAGCACCAGCAATATAAGCATGGTTATATAAGGAAGGAGGGAATCTAAAACGGCGTACCGGGAGAGAAGTTTTTCAATCCAGGTTTTAAGATCTTTCATAATGCGCAATTCAATAATTGGCCGGCAAAAATACAGCTTAATAAATGGTCAGGAAGAGGATACTACCGTTTATTCTCCAAAAATGGTTAATTAATTTAAAAAATATTGAATATTTTTAGTGGAGGAACATTATAATAATTGAAAGTCATCTAAATTTGAAGACCCGATTCGATTCTGATAAAAAGTTCCAAAAAAAAACTTTTGCCTGAAGAATCATTCGGAAATTAATTTGCTTAGAACAAAAAGATTTTATAACCTATGAAACATAAAAACTAATTAATCGATCTTTTGAGTTTCATCTATATTTTCTTAAATTCAATCTTTACATAAAGTTTTTCAAACAAATGCATATGCCAGACAGTGATTCTTTTACAACAAAGCATGCATTTATATCCGGAGGCGGTGAGATGGGCAGACTGATACGTGAAAAAGATTGGAGTAAAACTCCACTTGGAGAACCTGAATTCTGGCCTCAGAGTTTACGTACTATGGTTTCTGTTATGTTGGAAAATCCATTTGGTATGTACATCGCCTGGGGAAAAGAATTCATTCAAATATATAATGATGGTTATCGACCTATACTTGGATCATCAAAACACCCGGAAGCCTTAGGAATAAGCACGAGGGAGACGTACGCAGAAATTTTCCCAACAGTTGAACCCATGTTTGAGAATGCTATGAAAGGTATTCCTGTAGCTTTATCAGATTTTATGCTGCCGCTCAACCGAAATGGATATATTGAAAAATGCTATTTTGATTTTTCGTATAGTCCTATCAGGAAGGAGGACGGCGAAGTAGGGGGTGTATTGGTAACGATCCTCGAAACCACACAAAGGAAAAAAGCAACAGAAGAATTGGAGGAAAGCGAATCCCGGTTCCGTACAATGGCTGAAAATTCAGATATACTTATTGCCATAAGTGACGAATCTGCTAATACGACCTATTTCAATAAAGCCTGGGTAAATCTAACGGGAAAATCGGTGGATGAATTAATTAAATATGGCTGGCTTGAACTTCTTCATCCGAATGATAAAGATCGTTTTTTAAATATTTATCTAACCTCTTTTAACCAAAGAATTCCATTCAGGGATGAATTTAGAATTTTATCCAAAGGAGGGAAATATCGATGGTTATTGGCACAAGGCCCTCCACGCTTCAGACCTGACGGTAGTTTCTCAGGATATATCAGTTCCTGTGTAGATATTACAGACAGAAAAAAAGCTGAAAAGGAATTAAAAGAGAATAAGGATCAACTGCAATTTGCTATTGATGCTGCTGAACTGGCTACTTTTGATTATAATCCCTTTACGAATAAATTTTCTGCCAATTCAAGACTAAAAAAATGGTTTGACTTATTGCCTGATGAGGAAATCAGTCTATCAGTTGCCCTTGATTTAATCGTTGATGATGACAGGGAAAGAGTCGTTAATGCAATCAATAATTCTTTTGATTACGCAACCGGCGGAACGTATGATATAAAATACACGATCCGGAATCCAAATTCAAAAAAAGAGACGATCCTTCAAGCAAAAGGAAAAGCGTCCTTTAATGAACAAAATATCGCGTACCGTTTAAACGGAACATTAGAAGACATTACAGAAGAATATCTCTCCCGGAGAAAAATTGAAGAAAGTGAACAGATCATCCGGAATATGGTCGAATCATCTCCTGCAGGCATTTGTGTTCTTAATAGCAACACGCTGATCTGTGAAATGGTGAATGATCGATTCATGACTATTGCCAGTAAACAATCAGCGGAAATTATCGGAAAGCACTATTGGGAGTGTTTTCCAGAGTCCAGAACTCAATATGAAGCAGCGCTGAATGGCGTCATTGAAACCGGCATTCCTTATTATGCACATGAAGTAGAATATATTTTTATGCAGGAGGGAAAAGAAGAAAAGGCATATGCCACGTTTGTTTTCGCACCTTTGAGAAATGATTTAGGAAAAATAATCAAAGTGGCTGTTTGGTCCCTGGATAATACCATGCAGGTGAATGCATTAAAAAAGATCAAGGAAAGTGAACAAGGAATAAGAACATTAGTTGAAAGTGCTCCTTTTCCGATAGGTGTATATTCCGGAAAAGAAATGCGGATAGTTTTGGCAAATCAGTCTATCATAGATGCCTGGGGAAAAGGGAATGATGTGATTGGGAAATTATATGCTGAAATTTTACCGGAGTTCGAAAATCAACAAATATATAACCAGTTGGATAATGTGTTTACAACGGGAATTCCTGTCCATAAACAAAATCAATTCGTTCACATCGTTAAGAACGGAGAATTAAAAGCACATTATTTCAATTATAGTTTTATCCCTTTATTTGATGCAGACGGAAATATATATGGAGTAATGAATACCGCTGCGGAAGTGACAGAATTAAATGAGGCAAAACAAAAGATAGAAGGCTCTTTACAGGAAATCAAACTTTTTAAATTTATGGCAGACTATGCTGCCGATCCTTTTTTATTATTGCGGGAAGATGGAAGTATTGCTTATTTGAACAACTCTGCTATGCAAAAATGGGGTTATTCGGAGGAAGAACTGAAGCAGATAAACATTTCGGATATTGATGCGATTTATAAAGGTGATAAGTTCAAGGATCTGTTTAAAAGAAATCTGGATGGAATCGTTCCTACTTTCGAAACATTAAACAAAAATAAATCTGGCTTTGTATATCCTGTAGAGGTTAGTGTAGGAAATGTTCACTCGGACGGTGACCAATATATGTTTGCTATCTCAAGGGATATTTCAGAACGAAAAAGAGCGGAGCAGGATCTTTTAAATGCTTTTCATAAGATTGAAGACAGTGAAAAAAGATTCAGGGATTCTGTAGAACAGGCACCGATGGGAATTGCTGTTTTCAAAGGTCCTGACTATGTAGTTGAACTGGCGAATGAAGCTTATTTGGTCATTATTGATAAAAATGCCGATACACTTATTGGTCATCCATTTTTTGAAACACATCCCGAACTTGAAGAGGCTATTAAACCTCTTTTCACCCAGGTTATCAGCACACGGCAACCCTTTTATGGGAATGAATTTCCGGTTAATTTAAAACGGATGGACCGGATAGAGGTAGCTTATTTCAATATGGTTTATCATCCTTTGAAAGAAGAAACAGGAGAAATTTCCGGAATTATGGTGGTAGCTACAGAAGTAACTTCAACCGTAAAAGCGAAACAATCGTTGGAGGAAAGTGAAATGTACTTCCGTAAATTGGTGACGCAATCGCCTATTGGTATGACGATACTAAAGGGTGATAAATTTATTATTGATACTGCAAATAAAGTCCTCATGCAGAATATCTGGAATAAAGAAGAAGAGGAGGTTATAGGAAAACCTATTTTGGAGGTTTTCCCGGAATTAAATAATCAGCAATACCCTGATCTATTAAATTACGTGTTAAATACCGGAATTACACATACCGAAAAGGAAGCCGTTCTATATGTACAAAAAGAGAATGAAACTAAAAAGTTTTTCATTGATTTTGAATATGCCCCTTTATATGATCCTAATGGAAATGTTTCCAGCGTCATGGTTACCGCTAATGATGTTACGGATAAGGTAGAGACAAGAAAAAATGTAGAGGATGCAGAGGAAAGATTAAGACTGGCTACAGAAGCTACGGGCGTAGCAACATGGGATCTGGACTTAAGAAAAAAATCCATCGTCCATTCGCAGCGGCTGGCTGTAATATTTGGCCATTCTGAATCAGCCATTCTTCCGCATCACCAAATGCTCAGGCAGGTTCATCCGGAAGATGTATCCATTCTTGAAAAAGCACTTGTCAGAGCACTTCATTCAGGTATTTATGACTACGAAGCAAGAATTATTAAACCCGACAACTCTATTTCCTGGATAAGAACTCAGGGAAGAGTGTTCTACGATGAAAATAAAACACCCGTCAAGATGCTTGGAAATCTTCAGGACATAACGGATGAAAAAAAGTATCAACAAATATTAGAAGAGAGTGAATCGAAATTCAGGCTTTTGGCGAATGCACTTGCACAGCAAGTCTGGCTTTCAGATTCAAAAGGAACACTTTATTATTTCAATGAAACTGTTCTTAATTTCTCAGGATTGATGAATGAGGAATTACTACACGGCGGTTGGATAAATATGGTGCATCCGGAAGAAAGAGAAGAAAATATTCAGGTCTGGAATAAATCCATATCTAACGGGAATGAATTTCTTTTTGAACATCGGTTCAAAAGAGCTGATGGCGTGTACCGTTGGCAGCTAAGCCGTGCTATTCCTCAAAGAGACGCTCTCGGAAATATTCAAATGTGGGTGGGAAGCAGTACCGATATCCAGGAAATTAAGGAACAGGAACAACAGAAGGATCTATTCATAAGTATGGCCAGCCATGAACTTAAAACACCGCTGACATCCATTAAAGGATATGTGCAGATATTGCAAAGCATGCAGGTTAATGTGGAAAAAGAATTTTTGGAAAAAGCTCTTGGTATTATACACAAACAGGTGAACAAACTCACTCAACTCATAGCGGAATTGTTAGATGTATCCAAGATAAAATCGGGTGGGTTGGAATTTAATAAAGAGGAGTTTGAAATAACCGGGTTAATCCGGGAGGTTGTTACAGAAATTAAACATATCAATCCCCAGTACGAAATATCCTTTGAAGCCAGTGAACTAATCAAGGTATTTGCAGACAGGAATCGTATCGGACAGGTCCTGATCAATTTTTTAAATAATGCTGTAAAGTATAGCCCAAAGTCAAAATTTGTAAAAGTATATTTCAGGTCGTATGGAAATAAAGTTCGGGTATCAATAGAAGATTCAGGAATTGGTATTGATAAAAAAGATCAGGAAAATATTTTCCAACGGTTTTACAGGGTAGAAGGCAGAAATGAAAAAACATTCCCCGGCTTTGGGATCGGCTTATTTATTTCCGCTGATATAGTCAAACGTCATGGCGGAATGATTGACCTGGAAAGCGAATTGGGAAAAGGTTCGGTTTTTTCATTTGAAATTCCGGTTAATTCATCAAACTAAATGGAGGAGGAGAGCTTTTAATCAATTATTTCTTAATCGAAAGTATTGCAACAGTTAACCTGCTGACACAAAACATTTTCTCCCGCTCATCATAAATTCTAATATCCCAGACATGCGTCGTTTTTCCCAGGTGAAGTGGCAGGCATTTAGCAGTAACTACGCCCTGCGTAACGCTTCTTAAATGATTGGCATTAATCTCTAATCCTACACAATAAAAGTGTTCCCGGTCTATTACGAGCGCCGAGGCAACACTTCCAATAGTTTCTGCTAATACGCAGGAAGCCCCTCCGTGCAAAAATCCATAAGGCTGTTTATTTTTATTATTAACCGGCATGGATAACCGTAAATAATCATCCCCGATTTCTACCCAATTCATTTCTAAGAACTCCGCCATGGTATTCTTATTCAGGGCGTTTATTTCATCAAGAGAAATATTTTTGTTAAACCAGATAGGCATAGAAGAATTTAAGGATGATTAAATAAAAAAACGGTTGAAGATT
>JBBSSE010000145.1:0-6821 GCA_038242375.1 Chitinophagales bacterium | reverse complement strand
TTATTGAAAAAGTTTGTATCGCACAAAGGGCTTGTGGACGTGTTGGAACATGGCACGCCTGATGATTTCCGCAATGCCATGCGGCATCACCTCGAAAATCATTTTTTAAGAATTTTCGAATAAGGATTGCTGTAAAAAAACGATTCTATATAGAAATAAAATCTTACGCATTCGATTGCGTAAGATTATATTACTAATAAAGTCTAATCTTGTAATCGGTTACAATTTAATATCTTTCATGATTTCCTCGAAAACAGTCGTTTTCAACCATCCAATTTCCTTTTAAACAAAACAGGTTTTAATAAAGAGATACCAGTCTTATAATAATATTTTTTTCTAGAAAAACCAGGCTGGACCTACTACTTCCGGATAATGAGCACGATTGCAAACAGGAATTTAATATCTACCTGGGTAGAATGCAATAAGACTTATGTGAGGTTGAAATTATCTGGAAGTAGTTTTTTTTGGTAACTGTGTTCCCAAATTCCTAAACCGTTTTCCCGATTTTATTTAATCAATCCTTCTTTCTTCATTATTCGCTAATATTATAATGCTTCCTGCTATTGCTGTTCCTATTAAAAGGATGGCTATAAATATTTTTTTCATAAAAATGTTTTTATAGAGAGATAACAAGAAGTGTTCCAAGGCAAGGAGCTATGAGCAAGGAGCAACGAGCTTTGAGTGGAAGGTTTCAGGTGTCAGGTATCAGGTTTCAGATTGAATGCCTACGGCGTTGAATACTTTGTGTTGAAAGCTTCGCGTTGAACTCCAAACTCTGAACTTTGAACTTTGAACTTTGAACTTTGAACTTTGAACTCTGAACTCCAAACTATAAACTATTCCTCTCCATTTCCAAAAGTCGTTGAAGCAAAACGATCTGATTGCCGGCTCTTACGAAATTGTGGCCGGGGTATTTTGCACCGTAGTAAACATCATTGTTTAGATGATCGGTCAGAAACCGTATTGCCTGCATGTAGATCATAAATTTACCGGCAAAAATAAAATGTTCTTTTTCTTCTGTAGAAAGTTCGTCTTCCATCTCCGACATGTAGCCTTTTTTGATCGCGTGAAAATATTCCTCCCGGATCATGATTTTTGAAAAATCTTTTTCTTCTTCACTTACCGGTGAAAGGTAGGTACGTAACATATCCCCCACATCGCTGATAAAATAACCAGGCATAACGGTGTCCAGGTCTATGACACATAATCCATTATCATCGTCATCAAAAAGTACATTACTGATCTTCGTATCGTGATGTGTAACTCTTTTCTTAAAGGCCGGACTTTTCAGGATTGCCTCATAGTTGTCTACAATATCTTTATTCGATTGGATGAATTCGATCAATTCTGCAGACTCTTCAATTTTTTCAGGATTGCCGGTACCAAGGGCCTCCTTAAATTGCTGATAACGCAAGGTCAGGTTGTGAAAATCAGGTAATGTTTCAAACAGTTCTTCCTGTGGGAAACCTGATAATAAGTTCGTGAATTTTCCGAATTGTCTGGCTGCTTCAAAAGCTTGTTTTGTATTTTGAACGGTATCGATTGTATGTGAGCCTTGAACGAAATGCGTGATCCGGTAATAGCAACCATTTCCTTCAAGTTTGATCAGCTCTTCATCATCGACTGTGGGCAATGTTTCAGGAAATAAATAAGTTGGAAAATGCTTCTTCAGATAGACTGAAATATTGTGTACATTTTCCGTGATTGCTTCCGGTTTTTTAAAAATGGAATGATTAATCTTTTGTAAAATCAAATCTTTATCATCCCCTTTTATACGCCATGTTTCGTTGATTAATCCGGAACCGATTGGATTAACAATCATTTCACTCTCATCTAATCCGTAATGAGCAAATATTTTATTGATCATGGGTCTGTTTTTTTGCACTTCTATAATTATATAGATACAAACATAACCAACATCAGTATAAAATTTATGTGCAACCGATTGTGCTTTTTTTAAAGAGTTGTAAGTTCGCTGAAGCAAGTTGAAGTTAGAAGGTGTCAGGTTCCGGAAATCTTATTTTCAATTTTTGGCATCAATCATCCATACCAGGAAATTCTTTTTTCTGATGGACGATCAGGTGCCCTTCTATAATAACATTCCTATAGAATTCTTCCTCACCTTCGGCTGATTTTTTTGATTTTTCGTCCAACAATTCAAATAAGATCTGAGTGGCTTTTTCCGCTTGTTCGTAGGGATATTGCTCTACGGAAGCGATAGGAGGATGTGCAACATAATTGGTTAAGGGAAGATTTGCATAACTGACAAAAGCAATATTTTTATTTGTTTCTTTCTTATGTCTTTTTACATATTGGATGGCATCAAGTGCTACATAATCATTGATCGTAAGAATAGCTGTTGGCGGTTTTTTCAGGGTTAATAATTCCTCTGTAGCATTATAAACTTGTTCCTGTGAAAGATCCGTCGATACGACCAAAGATAGATCGATCTTTATTTTTTTACTTGACAAGGTATCCATGTAGGCTTTTACTCTTTCCTTACAGGATTTCATTTCCTCCGGACCGTTTATAATCCCTATTCTTTTATGTCCCTTGGCAATCAGAAACTCTACTGCCTGCCGGGTAGAAGTAATAAAATTTGAGGCAACTTTATGCACAGCGTTGGTTTCAGGAACCCGATCAAAAAATACGACAGGAATATTGTATTTTTTCAATTCTTCAAAGTGGCCCAGATCTTCCGTATACTTTGAGATCGAAGCGATCACTCCATCCACGCGTTGATTTTTCATAGCAGCCACAAGCTTTATCTCGTCTTCCAGTTTATCATGTGATTGACCGATAAGAACACTATAATTATTTTCCCGCGCTATATTTTCAATCCCATTGATGGCCTGTGAAAAGAACTCTTCACTTAAATTAGGAAGAATTACCCCGAGGATATTCGTTTTTTGTTGTTTGAACAGAAGCGCCATTCTATTGGGTTCATAGCCCATTTCCTTCGCCAGTTTTTGCACCTGGGCAGTTGTTCTTAATCCAATACTGGGATGATTATTTAAAGCACGTGAAACAGTTGAAACGGAAAAATTCAGTTTCTTAGCAATTTCTTTCAGCGTTGGTATTTTATTTTCCATAATTCAGATTGCATACAAATTACAACTTTCCTGTGAAATACCATGTCTCAGTAGGTCGAATTGTCCTTTCAATTTAGGTTAATTCCGTACAATCCTTTGGGGTAGAAGGAAAGACGGAAATTTACATTTAAAAAAAAGTTGAAATAATAATAAACTTTTAAAGATTTATTAGGTTTATTTGCATTCTTCCACGAAGAATTAATATAAAATTAATAGCGCAAACGGTTGATTGTTCTTTTATAGGCCTAAACGCATATTTTTATTTATCTGTTTTTCTCCTAAAAAATTAAAAATACAATGCGGAACGAAAGCCAAAACCGGACATATGCCCTCGTAATGATAGGGATGCTATTTTTTATCTTTGGATTTGTAACCTGGTTAAATGGTACATTAATTCCATTTTTAAAACTTGCCTGCCAGCTTGAAACGGATACAGAGGCTTTCTTTGTGACATTCGCGTTTTATATGGCTTACTTTTTCCTGTCTATCCCCGGTTCTTATGTGTTGAAGAAAACGGGATTTAAAGGCGGTATGGCTTTAGGTCTTTTTGTGATGGCCATCGGTTCATTGGTATTTATACCCGCGGCAAACGCCCGGAGCTTTGGTTTGTTCCTGACAGGTTTATTTATACAGGGAGCCGGATTGGCGCTTTTGCAAACCGCCGTTAATCCATACGTTAGTATTCTTGGTCCTATTGAAAGTGCCGCAAAAAGAATCAGCATAATGGGGATTTGCAATAAGGTGGCTGGAATGCTTAGCCCGCTTGTCTTAGGCGCGCTTGTATTGAAAAATGCTACTAAAATTGAAGAAGAAATACTTGCAACCTCTGATCTCGTTCAAAAGAATATATTACTGGATGAACTTTCACAAAGAGTGATCATGCCCTATGTCGTGATGGCAATTGTTTTGATCATCGTCGCAGTCCTTATTAAAAAATCCTCCCTGCCTGAAATCGAAGCAGAGGAAGAAGTGGAGGATGGTACACAAGTTAAAAGAACAAGTGTATTTCAGTTCCCATATTTATTGTTAGGCGTGCTATGTTTGTTCTTATATGTAGGAGTAGAGGTGTTAGCCGGTGATGCAATTGGTACGTATGGTAAAAGTATGGGCATGCCTTTGGACAAGACAAAATATTTCACTTCTCTTACCTTGTCAGCGATGTTGGTTGGTTATGTTATTGGTATTTTCACCATTCCGAAATATCTTTCTCAACAAAAAGCTTTGGCAATATCTGCTGTGTTGGGATTGATCTTTAGTGTAATGATTTACTTTACAGATGGATATGTAGCCATTTCGTTTATTGCTCTTTTAGGTCTTGCGAATGCCTTGATGTGGCCTGCCATTTTCCCGCTGGCAATTGAAGGCCTGGGTAAGTTTACAAAGTTCGGATCTGCTATGCTTGTTATGGCTATCGCAGGTGGAGCAGTTTTCCCAATAATGTATGCAGGGTTAAAAGATCATTTACATTTATCCAATCCGTTATCATTTTTATTATGTGCTTTTCCTGCTTATTTATACATTCTGTATTTTGCTCTGAAGGGGAATAAGATTGGGAAAAGGAAGCACGCTTAGTTTTTAGTTTGGAGTTTGGAGTTTGGAGTTCAAAGTTTGGAGTTAGGAGTTCACAGTTCAGAATAGTATGTTTAAATTTGGTCCGAGGCAATTCAACCATTCAGTAACTTAACTATTTAACCATTCAGCCATTTAACCATTTAACCATTCAGCCATTTAACCATTCAGCCATTTAACCATTCGGCCATGAAACATTTTTTTTTATTTCTACTTCTTACCATCACCCTCCACACCTTAGCTCAAAAAAAAGCAGACAATATCATTGTCATTACCACGGATGGATTTCGTTGGCAGGAAATGTTTGGAGGAGTGGATACCACTCTTGCGAATAGTCGGGTATTTAACGAAGGTGGACAGGCATATATAGACGAAAAGTTTGGCGATGCCAATCCATTGGAAAGCAGGAAAAAACTATTACCCTTTATCTGGAGCACGATTGCTGAAAAAGGACAGATTTACGGAAACAGGCATGCAGGAAATAAAGTAAATGTCAGCAATTCCTATTGGTTTTCCTACCCTGGGTATAGTGAAATATTTTGCGGCTTAGTCGATACATTGATCAATAGCAATGGATACAAAGCCAATCCGAATAGTAATGTGTTGGAATTCATTAATAAACAATCAGGTTATAAAGGAAAAGTAGCTGCCTTTGCCGCCTGGGATGCAATGGATCGAATTTTAAATAAAGACAGGTCCGGAATTCCGGTCATTTCTGCTTTCGATAATACCGGTGGAAATGATCCTACGGTAAGTGAAAAGTTGATTAATTCCATGCGGAATCAATCTTATAAACCCTGGGGAATGGATGAGTGCCTCGATGTATTTACGCATTATGCGGCCCTCGAATATTTTAAAGTTCGTCAGCCTAAAGTCCTGTATATCTCCTATGGCGAAACGGATGAATGGGCGCATGCAGGCAAGTATAAAAGTTATCTCAATGCAGCCCATCAATTTGATGAATGGGTAAAGGAATTGTGGACTCTTGTTCAATCCACGCCGGGTTATAAGGATAACACTGTTTTCTTTATTACCACAGATCATGGCCGAGGAGATCTGATCAAATTTCAATGGACAGATCATGGAAGTGAAGTGCACGGCGCGGATCAAATCTGGTTCATGGCGATGGGGCCGGGCATTGCTCCAAAAGGAGAAATAAAACAGCCGATGCAATTATACCAGAAACAATTTGCAAAAACGATTGGATCCTTTATTGGGTTTGACTTTAAAGGAGAGAATGTGGCAGAAAAAGTCACCCAATTGTGGCGATAATCGTTAAACGTTTTTACAATTAAATCTGCGTTTTTATCATGAATATACTCCATGATGTTTATCACGTATCAAACGATTACAGATAAAATTCTGACTGGAGATTCTTTATAAATCCCCAATCCCAAATCCCCGGAATCCCGGATTGACACAATATATAATTGCAGTTTTTACTCTTTTTATTTCCTATGGAGTAGTCAAGATCTCTCTTTTATTCCCGGATCAAAATATATTATTGGTTAGGTCAGGAGTGGAGAATGAGGGTGTTGATTTTATAAAATATTCCCCATTCTTCACATGTTTTTTGAGTATGTTCTTCAAAACTCTAAGGAATCTTATTTAGACAATACACCTTTATAAATCCAGCCTCAAAAAGTTCTTTACCTCCTTTCCAAAAGTTCGGAGCCAGTATCGTTCTAACAGGGAAGAAATTCGCAACTTTTGGAAAGTTTCAGAAAGGGCGCTTCGATTGTATCATTATGATTTATAGCCAAAAAATATGATCAATAATTTAATAGATCATATTTAAAATAAGGTGAATAAGGTTGGGTGTTTTTGGTCGGGATTTGCTGCTAAGGTTGAAGGCAGAAAAACGTAAAACCTCCAAACGTTTGTGCTCTTTTTTTGGGTGTGAGGAAACCTTGGAGTGTTTGGGCATCATGAAGAACTCTGCCCTTCCCAATCAAACATTAACCGGTTTTGCTCCGCTCAAAGGCCGGATGGAAACACTTTCAGGTTTGGGAAGAACGTAAAACCTCCAAGTGTTTGTGCGGTTGGTTTTGTGCGTGGGGAAACCCTGGAGTGTTTGGGCATCATGAAGACTTCTGTCCTCCGAATTGACACTCTAAATAATTTTGCTCCCGTCAAAGGCCCGGATGGAAAAGCATGGTA
>JBBSSE010000144.1:0-6860 GCA_038242375.1 Chitinophagales bacterium | reverse complement strand
TCTTACAGTAGAAAGATATGCGGTTCTTTAAAACTCTATAAAATAGAAACAAATAAATATTTGATTTGTAACTGGTTGTTTTTTCAATTACTTTTAATGCAATCAAAATTTAATGAAATGTCTACCAAATCTAAAGTGTCTAAAAAGTCTTCCGCTCTTCTTGCAGTTCTCTTTATTCTTCCTGCTTTCATTCTCTTTTTGATGTGGGCTACGCTCGGATGGAGATTTGGTTATTTAAGTGATGCGGAAAAGCAGGATTCGTTCCTGAGCAGCTTTCCTGAATGGATGCAACATTTTGCGGCCATCCATATTTTATCAATGATTTTTTGTATAGTGGCGATAAATTTTGCCTCGGGTAGTTTTAAAACAAAACAGGTTTGGGAAAGGGTTATTATGATGATCATCGTGATGTTTGCAATATTTATTATCCTGTTTGATATTGCTCAATTGATCTGACGATTACTTATAATCATATTGAATCGTTCCCAACAATCTTTTTTCTTTTGAATAACATTTTTCTATTTCAGGCAGGTGATTGGCAGTATAGGCATATCTCCAGATGAAATAATTTCTTCCTCCCTCTGCAATGGTGGTCATTTTGGTCGGTAGAGATCCTGTTTCATATTCAAACATATAATCGGGCAATAGCCTGCCGGCAGTCTTATTGTAACGGACAATATCTGTGAGACGGTTCTGGCCATCATAATAATAATAGTATTTTTTTTCGTCTGACCTTCCGCCATCGTTTTCCTCAATAATGTTTCCATGTTCATCTTTCAAAAAATTGATCGTAAACAAAAGCGATTGATTTCTACTGACGATCATTTTTTCAGGTATGCCTGATTGATAGGTGTACTTATGCGATTCGGTCATTTTGCTGGAATCGCCATCATCAAAAGTTGAGGTATATACTTCTATAAGATTTCCATTATGATCATAATTGTACCCCGCTGTGTTTGTAATGTTTGGAGTGGTGGTCGTCGTTTTTATAATCCGTCCCTCCTTGTCATAGTCCGTTTTTATGAGTGTTTCCTCCGTGATGTAGGATCTGGAGATCATTTCCGATTGGGAATAATCCTTATTGATTTTCTTTTCGGCAAGAAATCCTTCACTTGGAGCGTCATTATCCTCAAAACTATTGAGCTTTATAAATTTGACGTTAGCCTTCTTTAATTCTGAAAACTCCTTATTTAGCTTTTGTGTGTTTAGGATGTCTTTGTAATAATATTGTGCATTTGCCGAAGGCGCAAAGTAAATTGTCGTAAAAAGTATTGTAAACAGAACTGAAAAATATTTTTTCATTCAAAAGTTTTATTATAGGAAGTTTTAATGAATATTTAAAAATGTAAAATAGCGGATATATTTATATTGCAGGGTTTATTTATTATTTTTAACCTGAAATTAAATAATGATAACGCACAAATAGAATGTCTCATCTTTGACAGAGAAAAGAAACGAACTGCCTTAATTGCGGTACAAAAGTAATAGGACGTTATTGTCATAATTGTGGCCAGGAAAATGTTGAAGTGAAAGAATCTGACCGGTAGCTCTTTTGCTAAAATTGTTATATATCAGGTCGAAACAATTTTATTCTGCTAGCCATGGTATCTTTACGCTCCATTTCTACATTTTTGTTTTTATAGTGATGTTGTTTTCTATGGGTTTTTCAAAGTTGCAAACCTTTCCCAACCTGGGTTGGTTAAGATACGTGGATGGCTTATTCCCATTAACGATCTATTTTTACCTATATAAAGCAATGCGAAATTTTTATCAACAAGGAAGAGGGAAAACGATATGGAAGTATTTTCTTTTTTTAATTTCTTTTTTAATTCTGATCACATTTCTTTTTATCATTTTCTTCTTTATCTCATTTTTCCAGGTCTAAAATTCAAAGAATGCCCCATAATATAAATATAAATGGTTTAGTAAAAATTATGGACGAATTGCGGGAGCAATGTCCATGGGATAAAAAACAAACGATCCATACTTTACGGCAGCAAACCATCGAAGAAACGTTTGAATTAGCGGACGCAATCACCGAAAAAGACTGGGATGGAATAAAGGAAGAACTGGGTGATTTGTTATTGCATGTCATTTTTTACTCAAAAATAGCAACTGAAAAAAATCAGTTTACTTTACAGGAAGTGATCGATGGAATTTCAGAAAAGCTGGTGAAACGACATCCGCACATATACGGAGATGTAATTGCCGAAAGTGAGGAAGAAGTGAAAAGAAATTGGGAACAGATAAAACTTTCCGAAGGAAAAAAATCTGTTTTGAGCGGAGTTCCAAAATCTTTACCGGCAATGGTAAAAGCAATGCGTATCCAGGAAAAAGTAAAGCAGGTAGGATTTGAATGGGCCAATAAAGAACAGGTATGGGATAAAGTGGAAGAAGAGAAATTGGAATTGTTGGAAGCAGTTGCAAATGATGATAAAGAGCACATAGAAGAAGAGGCAGGCGATCTTTTCTTTTCGGTGATCAATTATGTCCGTTTTTTAAAAGTAGACGCAGAGAATGCCCTGGAGCTTACGAATAAGAAATTCATTAAACGCTTTAACCTGATGGAAGAAAGAGTGCAGGAAAGCGGCAAAAATTTAATAGATATGTCCCTGGAGGAAATGGACGCTATCTGGAATGAAGTAAAAAAACAAAACGACTGAATTGCCTATAAATAATCACGATACTTTTTTTAGAAGAAATAGCTATTTGCTTATTATAGCAGCATGGCTATTGACGATTTCATTCATTATTAATAATTATTGGAGCGGAACATCTACGCCCTTTGCTATTCAAAAAGAAATTCAAAAGAATATCTCGAAAAATGAAGATCATATTTCAGATTTTTTAAAAGATAGTCTTTTGATCAGGGGGATCATTGCACAGAATTATGATTCCAAAGAACTGGAAGGATTGGTTAAAAAGCCTTTTTTTATTTTCTTTTACCAGGTCAATCCTTTTAGTGCAGATGTACCTATATTCTGGAATACTCAAATCATTGAGCCAAATAAGGAAGTGATCAATGGAAAGGATGGCATTTCCTTTCATAAATTATTAAATGGATGGTATGTTACCAGGAAAACTTCTTTACAAACGGAGGATGGTTTACTCTACAAGATCATTTGTCTTATACCTGTTAAATGGGATTATTATATTGAAAACCAATATCTCGGGAATACTTTTACGGCAGTAAAGGATATTGAAAAAGCATACGACATCAGTGAGAAACCTACAGAGCTCGTTATAAAAGATCCGGATGGTGAGGCACTGTTTTACATTTCTCAAATCAGTTCGGTGCCTGTTTTTCATGATAATACTTTAGCCATCTGGTTCCGGTTATTAGGAACAGTCCTCATCCTGTTCTTCATCCATATTCTGGCTAATTATATTGTAAAGAAAAGTAGTTTTGAATGGGCGATTTTTGTCTTACTTGGTTCTATAATTATTTTAAGAACACTGAGTTATTTTCTTCCATTTCCATTTAATTTTTATCATCTTGAACTTTTTGATCCTAAAATTTACCATTCCGGATTTGTTCTGAGATCTTTGGGTGATTTACTCATTAATTCGTTACTGTTTATTTGGGTGGTACTTTTCATCCGCTATCATTTCCGTTATGACTTTTCCGGGTTTGTATTTAAAAAATCATGGTACAAATATGTGGTGGCCGCCATGATATCCCTTTTAATGTTTGGCTTTACAATTCTTTGTGGAAGAATTATCCGCACGCTTGTGTCTGATTCCCAAATCTCTTTTGATGTCATTAACTTTTTTTCATTAAATATTTACAGTGTTGTCGGGTTTATTGTACTTAGTTGTGTGGCCGTTGGGTATTTCTTTCTCATCCAGATTTTATTACAGCCACTCAACACCTTTTTAAAAGGGCACATGCCCTATCTGTATTTAATACTCGCTTCCTGCGGCCTCGTTACCTTAACTCTTTATCCACATTCAGAGCATCTTGCCTTCAATATCTTTTTACTTTTATGGCTATTGCTTTTTGTGTTCCTCTTAAACTTCCGGGTATTGCTTCTTCAGGCTTATCACCTGATTTCATCCAGATTTATTTTCTGGCTTTTCTTTTTTTCAGTTTCTATTACAGTGGTTATTTTTTTCGAGAACAGGGCAAAGGAATTAGATGAAAGAAAAAAGTTTGCAATCAATCTTGCAAATAAAGCAGATCCTTCGGGCCCTGTAATGATGAATATCGTTCTGACAGATTTCCGCAATGATTATCTGGCAGATGTTTTTTATAAATTCAAATCGGCTGCCAGCAATAACCGGCTAAAGGATAGTCTGCTCAATGAGAATTTTTCCGGGTATCTGAATAAGTACGATACGAAGATCTACACATTCAATGAAGACGAAGAAGCTTTGTTTAATGCGGATTCTACCAATTATAATTCCCTTAATACAGTCATCCAGAGCCAGGGAAAACCTACCGGTATCCCCGATCTTTTTTACTATGATGTATCCTATGACAGGTTTAATTATATCAGTAAAAAGGAAATTGCTGACACTTCAGGCAATATACTTGGCTATATTTTTATTTTATCAAGCCCCAAGAAGTATAAAAGTGATGCGCTGTATCCCGAACTTTTTTCAAAAGGCAACAATAATTCTATTGAAAGTTCCACTGTATATGCCTTTGCCATTTACAATAAAAACAGGCTAAGTACGAGTTACAATGATTATCCTTTTAAAACCAATATAGATAATAAGGGATTTACCTACAATGAGTTTAAGTCCACCAACAATAATGGATATGAAGAGTTGTGGTATAAGGCCAATGCAGATAAAGTGATTGTAATTGCAAGAAAGGATCGGTTTTTTATAGAATCTCTGACTTTATTTGCTTATTTATTTTGCTCTTTTCTGATCGTGACAGTATTTTTTAATCTTGTCAGCCAGTTCCTGGTCGATCGGAGAAAGCGGCCGGATGTGCGTTCCTTCTGGGAGTTTACGATTCGGAACCAGGTTCATGGGACCATTATTTTGATTAGTGTTTTTTCATTTTTGGTTATTGGTGTTACGACTATTTTGTTTTTTATAAGCCGCTATCATAGTAATAACAGGGAAAAATTGAGCCGGACAATTCATGTAATGGAAAATGAATTACGCACCACCATTGATACGATGACGGTCAATGATTTTAATGAAAAGAATCTGAAATACCTCGCTTTGGATAAACTGGAGAAGATTATCAATAATGTTTCCAACATCCATGCAACCGATATTAATCTTTATAACCTGGATGGTGATTTGAAAGTTTCTTCCGTACCGTTTCCTTATAACAAAGGAATTGTAAGTGAAAAAATGGATCCGTTCGCTTTTTATCATTTAAACAAATTAAAAGATGCGCAGTTTTTTCAGCAGCAGCAAATTGGTAGTCTTAAATATTTGAGTAATTATCTGCCCGTAAGAGATGAGAACGGGCGCGAATATGCTTATTTGAATATTCCTTATTTTGAATCGCAAAATAAATTGCAGGATGAGATTTCCAATTTTTTGGTGACGATTATAAACCTGAATGCGTTTATATTTTTAATTGCCGGAATTATTGCGCTATTCATAACGAATACGATTACACGATCTTTTTCGATCATTAGCGATAGGATGAAACAAATAAATCTGCAAACAGGCAACGAAGAAATTGTCTGGAAAAGAAAAGATGAAATAGGCGACCTGGTACAAGAGTATAATAAAATGGTGAGGCAATTAGATATAAGCGCCGTAAAGCTTGCTAAGAGCGAAAGAGAGGGTGCCTGGCGCGAAATGGCACGTCAGGTAGCGCATGAAATTAAAAACCCTCTAACCCCCATGAAATTGAATTTACAGTACCTTCAAATGGCTATTGATAACAATGCGCCGGATGTAAAAAAGGTTTCTGTATATGTCGCAAATATTTTATTGGAGCAAATTGAACATCTTTCCAAAATAGCAAGCGATTTTGCGCAGTTTGCAAATATTGGAAATTCCAAGAATCAATTGTTTAATATTAATTACACGCTGGAACATTTAATTACTCTTTATTCCGCGAATGATGAGGTGGAAATCATTACAAAACTCACTCCCTTTGAAATTTTAATAGAGGCGGATAAAACCCAGATAAACCGCTTGTTCACGAACCTGCTTCAAAACGCGGTGCAGGCAGTTCCGGAATTTAAAAAACCTGTTATTGAAATAGCCAGTGATTTAATTGAAAATAAAGTGCTCATAACCATCAAAGACAATGGAAATGGTATCCCTGAATCCATGATCTCTAAAATATTTACACCAAACTTTACGACAAAATCCTCCGGTACTGGCTTAGGTCTTGCTATGTGTAAAGGAATTGTTGAAAAGTTAAATGGAAGGATCTGGTTTGAAACGAAAGAAAATGCCTGGACGGTTTTTTATGTGGAAATACCGGCGGTGGTGGAATAGTTTGTAGTTTGTAGTTTGTAGTTCATAGTTCATAGTTCAGAGTTCGGAGTTCATAGTTCAGAGTTCGGAGTTCATAGTTCAGAGTTCGGAGTTCGGAGTTCAGAGTTCAGAGTTCAGAGTTCGGAGTTCGGAGTTCAGAGTTCAGAGTTCGGAGTTCAGAGTTCAGAGTTCAGAGTTCGGAGTTCGGAGTTCAACAGGCCGTATTCAACACAAAGTATTCAACACAAAGTATTCAACGCCAAAGGCTTTCAACCTAAAACCTAATACCCAAAACCTGAAACCTGAAACCTGACACCTGATACCTACTACCTGATACCTAACTACTACCTACTTCCTCCCCGCCAAAAACTCTTCAAATTCTTTTAAACCAAAACTGCTTAAATTATCCTTCTTTGTGACCATGCCTTTTTGAGCAACGAGCACACCATATTTTG
>JBBSSE010000143.1:0-6870 GCA_038242375.1 Chitinophagales bacterium | reverse complement strand
GTAAAAAAAGTATGATAACAAGATATAACAGGGATACGTATGCGAAATAGAGAGAAAATACCGCTTCTAATATTTATAATACATAATACGAGTGCACTATTTTTCTAAAAGTTAATCCAAGTATACTAAAATAAGGAAAGTGGTCCAGGAAAATCACTGGGCAAAAGAAAAAATGTGTAGTTATCTTGCAGACACTAGCTAATGGCTAAAAGCTAATAGCTCATAGCTTATAGCATTCCTTAAAATAGTTGGAACTACTTTTGATATAAATTAAAACATCTACCATACACAGGATAAGTTTCAATTAAACATCCTGATTTTGACAGACAAGGAAATGGAGTTTTCCTTAATTATATAAACCGTCCGGATACGTGGAACGATGACTCCTGTTCATTAGTAAAATAATATGCTATGTTCAGGTTTTTAATTTATGTAATAATTGGAAGTTCAATTGGCGGCGCGGCCCGCTATCTTACCCAGGAATTTGTTCAAAAAAATTACCCCTCTTTTATCCCATTGGGAACTTTGTGCGCCAATGTGATTGGCTCATTTATCATTGGTGTTATCTTTGCTCTTGCAGAAAGAAGCAAGATTTCAGCAGAAATCAGGATACTGATTGCTACCGGCTTTTGTGGAGGCTACACCACGTTTTCTTCCTTTGCTTTTGAGAATGTAAAACTGATGCAGGATGGCGAATTTTTTAATACTGCTTTATATATATTACTAAGTCTCATTGTTAGTTTTCTAGCTGTTTACCTGGGGATATTATTCACCAAATTAATTTTTTAATTATGGAACTAAGTCGTGACTCTAAATTGCTTCGGATATTTATTGGAACTACAGATAAAGTGGACCACAGTCCGCTTTACGAAGCAATTGTATTTGCTGCCCGAAAAGATGGGCTTGCCGGTGCAACTGTTATTAAAGGCATTATGTCGTATGGTGCTTCTTCTCTTATACACTCCGCCAAACTCATGGATATTTCTGTAGACATGCCGATAGTAGTGGAGATAGTGGATCATGAAGAAAAGATCAATGAATTCGTAAATGTTGTGAGCGGTCTTATGGAAAAAGCTAGTTGCGGTGGATTAATGACTATTGAAAAAGCTGAAGTACTTTATTATAAGCCCAGGCAAGCACAATAACCCGGCTACCTGGTTTTTATCTAAAAGCAACATGATAATTGCTACAAATGAATAGAAATGACTGAAAATAAAACAGTACGAAACGCGATAAGGTTTGTAGTATTATTGGGTTGAGTAAGTCTTTTCTCCGGCATGACTTATGAAGCCGCAAGAAGTATTAGTGGCCCATACCTTAGCATTCTCGGGGTTTCGGGCGCTACGGTTGGCTGGGTTGCCGAACTCATCAGTCTCAATGAAAAGCATTAATTAAAATTTATAAAGATGAAACTTATTTTTATCAGCGATATACACGCCAATCTTCCCGCGCTGGAAGCGGTTTGGAAAGATATTCAAAAGCACGCGCCGGAGGATGTTTTCTGTCTGGGCGATCTTGTAAATTTTGCAGGCTGGGATAATGAAGTGGTTGATTTTATCCGAAAGCATGATATTACCACTGTGCAGGGAAATCACGATGAAGGAATTGGGTATAATCGTGAATTTAAATATTCTTATAAAACTGAAGCTCAGAAAGAGTTTGGTGTTTCGTCTGTTAAAAATCTGTGCAATAGTTTTACAGAAATAAACAGAAGATTTCTAAGAACACTACCTTTTTCAGTAGTACTTACATTCAAATTTCCTTTTCAAACTATCCGGCTTGCGATGGTACATGGCAGCCCGGTGAGTAATGAGGAATATGTGCGTGAAGAACTTTCAGATAAGGATTTTTTAATCATGCTCGATGATATCAATGCAGATATTTTAGTGATGGGTCACACACATAAGGCCTTTCATAAAGCCATTTTTTGTGAAGAAGAAAATCGTAAAATATACAGGCATGTAGTCAATGCAGGTTCCGTAGGGAAACCAAAGCATGGGAATAATAAATCCTGTTATGCCATATTAAATATGGATGAAAATGTGCAACTCAGCGATCCTGATTCTGTAAAAATTAATTTTGAATTTGTTGATTATAATGTTGAAAAAGTAATCGAAAAAATTCACGATGATGGTCTGGGTGATGCATATGATGATTTTCTTTTGAATGGGGAAGAATAAATTGATTCATTTATTGTATAAAAAATAAGATGACCAGCGGAGGAACTTTACATGACTTTTCATAGCATCTTATTTACGGAAAAAGAAGTTGTGCTTCAAACGGATGAACCAGATTGTTCTGTTCATTTAAACCTTGATCAAATAGTTAATGCTATCACTTCGGGCAAAGATGAATATAATTTAACCCGATTTTTATACTTCTCTCAAGGATAGATGGCACAATCAAAAAAACATACTGAACCTGAAAATAGCGAAAGGAAGGTCATTAAAACAAACCTGGAAAATTTACACATTTATAAGCAGGCAAGACTTGCGCTTGCGGCGCAATTGCGCATCGTACGTGAAGGATTAAAAGTACTTGGCAAGTTTTATTAGCTATAAACTACATGTGATTTGAGAAAAGGCTCATGGCTCACAGCTCATTGCCCTTCATCCACTTTTGTTTTTTTTTTACTACTTTATTTCCGATGTTTACAGATATTAATCTTTTAAACACAAATATGATTATTAAAAGAATAACCCTGGTTGTATTTTGCTTTTTTTCTTTATCATTTATTCTGACTGCACAATCCAATTACTGGCAACAGCATGTAAAATATGTGATTAATGCAGATGTAGATGCAGAGAAGAATCTGATTCATGGTACTCAAACATTGGAGTACACGAACAATTCTCCGGATGATTTAAAAAAGGTATTTTTTAATCTTTATTGGAATGCTTTTCAGCCTGGAAGTGAGATGGATGTAAGAAGCAGAGAACTTGGAAAAACGCTTGTAAATAACCGTCCTGATTGGGATGGAAGGGTTAAGGACCGGATTTCCAAACTTAGCCCTTCAGAAATCGGCTACAACAAAGTGAAATCTTTAAAAATAAATAACGTATCGCAACCCATGAATGTGGTCGGGACTATCCTGGAAGTACAGCTTTTAAAGTCTATAAAATCAAACAGCAAGGTTACTTTTAATATAGAATTTGAAGCACAGGTTCCTGTACAGATCAGAAGAAGCGGACGTGATAATGCAGAAGGTGTACGATATAGCATGAGCCAATGGTATCCTAAAATGGTTGCTTATGATTTTGAAGGATGGCATCCGGCACAATATGTTGCCCGCGAATTTTATGCGCCTTTTGGAGATTTTGATGTGACCATTAAGGTTGATAAAAATTATAAATTGGCAGGAACCGGCGTATTAATGAATGCAACAGAGATCGGCTGGGGCTACGACAAACCCGGCACCCCTTTAAAAAACATTTCAACACCAAAACGTACCTGGCATTTTGTAGGCAAAAATGTGCATGATTTTGTTTGGGCAGCCGATCCGGATTATGAGCATTTAGTTAAAAAGAGAGATGGGGTAGATTTGCACGTAATTTATAAAAAAAGCACATCTCAAGCTAAAAAGAGCTGGGAAGACGTAATGGACGCTGCTTATACAGTTTTGCCGTATATCGAAAAGAGATTTGGGAAATATCCGTATCCTCAATATTCATTCATTCAGGGTGGAGACGGAGGAATGGAATATGCCATGGCAACTTTGCTCAAAGGGCCCGGACTTGGAACAGTATTTCATGAGTGGATGCACAACTGGTATCACATGGTTTTGGCAACAAACGAAATCAGCCATCCCTGGATGGATGAAGGGTTTACCAGTTGGTCATCCACAGAAGTTGGCGCATATTATAATCAAACTTTAAAAGATCCTGATCCGAAACTTCAGTTGCGGGTAGATCACCAGAGTTCATACAAGGGTTATTATTCATTGGTAAGAAGTGGTTTGGCAGAACCAATGACAACCTATGCGGATCATTACGAAACCAATTTTGCCTTCAGTGTAAATGCTTATAATAAAGGATCTATTTATGTTGAACAACTTGCCTATATCGTTGGAGATTCCGTGAGAAACAATATTTTAATGGAGTATTATAATCGCTGGAAATTTAAACATCCAACGCCGAATGATTTTATAAGAGTGGCTGAAGATGTGAGCGGAATGCAATTGCATTGGTATAATGAATATTGGCTGAATACGATCAAAACCATTGATTATAAAATTGATAGCCTTTGGGAAGAAGATGGTGTTTCTAAAGTGAGGTTAAGAAGAATCGGTTATATGCCTATGCCGATCGATTTGAAACTGACTTTTAAGGATAGCACGTCTGAAATGCATTATATACCACTGGATCTGATGTTTGGAAACAAACCCGCAGAGGATAAAGGGACAAGAGTAATTCATACAGAATGGAATTGGACAAATCCAACCTATATCGTTGAATTTAAACACCGGCTTGTAGATTTGAAATCCGTGGAAATAGATCCCTCAAAGCGAATGGCTGATGTGGATCAGAAGAATAATGTTCTTGAGATAAATTGGTAAGGAAAGCTTTGAGCTTTGAGCTCAAAGCCATGAGCCATGCATTTGTAGCAGTATATTTTCTCAAATAAAAAATGGTTGTCCCTAAATTATGGACAGCCATTTTTTTTAGCTGATAGCTGATAGCTGATAGCTCTAGACATGTAATATATATTTCTCTTTAAAAAACTCCTCTTCAAACAATTTATCTATTTCGGTTACACGAGGCCGTAATCCGCTGTCATGAATTTCTTTTGACAGGTCACCACCTTTCAGGCAAATAAGTCCTGTGAGTTTTTTTGGTTGATCAATGGGTTTCTTTTTGAGCAAAGGTTTGCTCCAGAACCAGAGATCTTTTAAGGGAGCCACAGCGCGGGAAAGAACGATATCAAATTTCCTGTCTTTAATGTCTTCTGCTCGTGTGTGCTGAACCGTTACATTGGTTAAACCAATCTCCTGAGCGACTGCTTCCACTACTTTGAGTTTTTTATTAATGCTGTCCACGAGGTGGAAATGAACCTGCGGGAAAAATATTGCCAAAGGAATACCCGGAAAACCTCCGCCGGCTCCAAGGTCCATGATTTCATAGCCTTCAGGGATATCAAATTGGGCCGCTATGGATAAGGAATGTAAAACATGATGTTCATAAAAATGATCCATATCCTTTCTTGAGATCACATTGATCTTTTGATTCCAATCTTCATAAAGGCCTTTTAAGGCACCAATTTGCAAAAGCTGTTTTTCGGAAAAATCAGAAAAGTATTTAGTAATTATTTGCATAAAATTGTTGATTGAGAAGAGTGTTTATCTACCGGGTAATTTGCAGGCAAAATTGTATTTAAAATTTCTTAACCGGCCGTTTAGAAACCATAGCTTTTGAAAAAATGTTTTTCGCTTTCCGCAGCTCGGTATTCATTGCTATTATTTCCACTGTTTTTGTGGTTTTTTTACAAGTGTTCCCGCAAAGAAAATATAATAGAAGAACATCGATACATCAAAGAATAGGAACCATGGAAAAAGATCCTTTTCATTAAGCTTCCCGGTCGTTTTGTAGAAAATGACCATTTGTGAAATGAACCTGATTGCGAACACAGCTAAAACCCATCTCCAGTCAAAATAAATCAGGGTGAAAATGAAAAGAGGATAGTAAATAAATTGGGAGAAAGCATAAAGTCCCAGGAGGAATTTATGGATTCCTTTATAATATTTACTGGTGGTATAGTGCCGGGATTTTTGACGAACCCATTGTTTCCAGGAAGTTGCCGGTTCCGACAAAGTGAAAGAATCAGGATCAATCATAATAGCCGTATTTTTTTTAGTAGCTACTTTGTTTATGAACAAATCATCATCGCCACCCGGTACATGGTTGTGGGCAGAAAACCCTTTATTCTTAAAAAATATGGATTTCTTATAACTTAGGTTTCGTCCAACTCCCATATACGTAAGGCCACTTTGCGCATAGGATAAATATTGTAAGGCTGTATGGAAGGTTTCCCAACGGACAATTTTATTGAAAAATCCTTTGCGTTTTTTTAACGGACCGTATCCTAATACAATTTCGATATCATCATGAAATCCTGCCTGCATTTTATCTATCCAGAATTCTGAAGCTGGAACACAATCTGCATCTGTAAGCAAAACAATCTCGTGTTTTGCTGTTTTGATTCCTACACTAAGAGGGAACTTTTTTCCCGGAATAAATTGTGCTTCCTGCGTCAATTCGACCAGTTTCATTTGTTTGAATTCTTTATTTAATTCCTGTAAAATATATTTTGTTTCATCAAAGGAATTATCATTGACAACAATGATTTCGTGCGTGGTACTATATTTTTGTACCAATGCCCCGGGAAGATTTCTGACTAAATTTTCGGCTTCATCCCGTGCACAAATGATCACAGAAACCGGGTGTGTTTGCGTAACGTTGCGATCGGTTTTCTTATAAAATGCCAACCTCGTAAAAAAGAAAAAATAATAAAATAATTGTATCAAACTGAATATACAAAATGATATAAAAAGAATATTCCCCGGGTTAGTTAAAAGGTCAGTCAGCTTCATGTGATTGCAAACATACGGTGAAAAGGGTTGAATACTGCGTGTTGAAATGCTTTGTGTTGAATACTGCGTGTTGAATGCTTTGCGTTGAATGCCTTCGGCGTTGAATAATACTTTGTGTTGAATACTTGGTATTGAATTGCCTGCCCAAATTTCGCAAGACTTATTTATTAGTCAATAAAAGAAAGAAAAGGCATATATGTTCATGTAGTCGGGAACATTTTTTGTAATTTTTTCACTTATCAAACACATCTTCCCTTACCCATGAATGGCCATTTTTATTACCT
>JBBSSE010000142.1:0-6885 GCA_038242375.1 Chitinophagales bacterium | reverse complement strand
CCTATTGTTGGTGAGAATAATATTCTTAGAGGTAGTTGGGGTATCAGATATAGATTTAAAAAGTAAATAGCGAGGTTCAGTTTTTATCTACAAAGACAAAAAAGTTCTTTTGTACAAGAAAATGAATAATTGAGTTATACTGCACAAGGGATAAATTAATGAATTTTCTGAATAAGGATCGGAACGCTTTTGCGGTCTGAACCGTAGGTTGGCAATCGTTCAGTTCCTCGAAAGGTCGGGGCAGGCTGCCAAAGCAAGCGCCCCGACCGTATAAATTACTTACAACTAACGAAATTTCATGCTGGACGAGCAATGAATTCGTGCTCAGCAACAAGTCACTTTACAATCATTCTTCATTATAAAAAACCGACCATTTGAACTTATCAACTTTAAAAATTGCATTAATAGCCTGTATTCTTACTTTGACAGCCTGTAACAACATACATGACAACACATCCAAAACTGTTTTCGATAAATTTTCTCCTGACACGAGGGAATACAAAAATGAACTCGCCGCTAAACTGAAATTAAATCCGGAAGGAGTTCATTACACCTTCAATAAATTCGTGGAAAACGATGGAAAAGAATATTTAGATATCCAAATTAAGGGTGACAACTTTAATGCAACGGGTCTTGTTTTGGTAAATAACTGGAGTAAATTGGAAGAGATAAAAAGAACAAAAGGGAAAGGCTATTCCGGAGCTGAATTAAGGGGACTAAAATTAGACATAGAAGAAGATTCTTCCGGTGCCAATTTGATTTATAAAGACCTCGAAGAAATTGTTGACTAAAAAATAACGCGGCACAAAACCGGTGTTTCGTTCAAAAGCAAACAATTTGTTTTCTTTTGACTGTCCTGATAAAGATCCCGCCATAAAAGACGGAGTTTAGCAGTACGATGTGAAGAAGAAATACCTTGAGATTATGTAACGAACTCAACCGGAAAGGACATGTGCACAATTGAAATGCTATAGTATATTCGACCGTTATATCCGATTAGAAAATTACAATGAATCATGTCTTCAGAAAAAAATCAACCAGAAAAAACAAGACTTCATTCATGAAACAAAAACCGGGAGAGATACGATCTGAATGCATGAATAATTTTACACGAATTGAAGAATTTTTAAACACGAATTTTTAGGCACGTATTACACGAATTAAGAAAAAACAGAGAAGGTTCCTACCTGAAACCTAATACCTACAACCTAATACCCACCACCTACAACCTACAACCTAATACCTACAACCTAATACCTACAACCTAGTACCTACAACCCAAAACCTGACACCTCAAACCAATTAGTCTTTCAATATGAAAACTAAAACGGTATTTTCGCAACCACAAAATTTAGAAACAAAACTGATGCAAGAGAGAACTGTAGAATCCGGGCTTTTAAAAAGTAAACCACATTTCGAAATACTGGATGGGTTAAGAGGATTAGCCGCTATAGTAGTGGTCATTTTTCACTTTATGGAAATTATCATTGCCGATTTTAGTAATAATTTCATTTCGCATGGTTACCTGGCAGTCGATTTCTTTTTCTGTTTATCTGGTTTTGTCGTTTCGTATGCTTACGATAACCGCATAGCAGGTATGGGGTTAAAAACGTTTATTAAACTAAGGCTCATTCGTTTGCAGCCATTAGTTGTTATAGGATCTGTGTTAGGTTTATTGACCTTTTTATTTGATCCCTATAGTAACCTTTATGCGATATATGGTTTTAAAGAGACTGCCTTGATTTTTATCACGTCTGCTTTGTTAATCCCTTATCCTATAGTGTCTGAACGCTATTTTAATCTGTTTAATTTAAACGCGCCCAGTTGGTCGTTATTTTGGGAATACATTGCCAACTTCGTGTATGCGATTATATTGTTTAAAGCGACCAAAAAAGTGCTGGCCCCGCTGGTTCTATTGGCAGCGGCTGTTCTTTTTTATATTGGTTGGGGGTCCGGTAGTTTACTCGGTGGTTGGAGTGGTGGAACTTTCTTCGATGGTTTAGCGCGTATTTCATTTTCTTTTTTAATGGGGATGTTCATTTTTCGCTCCAACTGGATCATTAAAAACAAATTAGGGTTGATAGGGATGAGCGCTTTATTATTGTTGGCTTTTTTAACTCCCTATAGCGACCAGTGGAATTGGTTAGTCGATCCTCTTTTAGTTGTTTTTTACTTCCCGCTCATTGTTTCATTAGGCGCCGGAGCGAGTTTAGCAGGTAGACATCATAAAATCAATAAATTTTCCGGTGATATTTCTTATCCGCTTTACATGACACATTACCCGTTCATGTGGATATTTGCCAATTATGTAGTAGCAGAAGAACCAGGCATGGCTCAATTAAGTTGGGTAATTCCTGTTTGTGTCATTTTACTCATAGGCTTTTCTTACCTCGTATTTAAATTTTTAGACTTCCCTATACGGCATTATTTTACCGCTAAGTTAAAAGCCGGTGCAAGTCGCAAACCACGCTGACATCAGAAAAAATAAATGAAACAAAGCTTTACATACTATATTACGTTATTGATTATTAAGTTGAAAGGCTTGAAAAAAGACTTTAGTAAAGATCCTGTAGACTATTGCCCGCTTTTATAATCCCTACAATAGCATTGACTATCAGCGAAATTTTACAAGGAATTAGAAACGACCGTTAAACATACTTCCTATTGAAGAATTATGCCGTTGTCCGGGAAAGCTTCATTAAACAAAATCCGGTTGGTGAATTGATTTTATTTAATAAATAAAAGAGGTTGCTATATTGGCAACCACTTTTATTATTTTTGGCCAACACAAAAGACTGGCTTTTTTTACTTTTTTAAAATTAAAACAGCATGAAAAAATTTTTCCGGATATCCGCATTCTTTCTTTTTTTCTTTTTGACCAATATTGGTTCTGACTGTTTTGGGCAGCTCAGTAAGCCTTTGCCTTTTATGACAGAATTCACACCCAGGTCTGCTGTGATCCTTGATTATAAAGACATTCAGAGAAAGGATATTCCGGCTGCTTTGGTACGATTGCCAAATAATAAGATTGCCTACATGGTGCGCCAGAATAATAAATTGGCGCCTTTTTATATTAAAGGAATTGAAACAGGCTATTGGGATACGCGCTATGAAAAAGATACGAATTACGATTCTGTTTTCAACGACATGAAAACCATGGGAGCCAATACTGCTTTCATTATGATTCATTGGGAAGATATTGAACCGCGCGATAATCATTTTGATTTTTCCTTTACAGATTCCCTTGTTGCTGCTGCAATGAGGCAAAAAATTAAAATCAACTGGATATTGTTTTTACATGCGCAAAGCCGCGTTCCATCTATGAAGCCGGAGACTGCCTGGACATTTCATCTTGATGACCGGGATACATCCAATTATACCATGCAATGGGTGAAACGTAAAGATGTTATTTATACGAACATTCAATCGGTTTTAAAACATGCAGTCAGGCCATTACATGTTTACGGACATCCGGAAATATTTTACCGGATTCGCCGCATGGTTTATAACCTTGCGGTGCATTACAAACAGAGTGAAACGGTGATAGGTGTTCAATTGGGTAATGAGGAAGGATTTAGTTTTATAGATGAGAGTGATTTTAATCCTGTTACAAAACAACTGTATGAAGAATGGAAATTAAAAACGAATAAAGAAAATTATGCGGAATTTAAAAGAGAAGCTATGAACTGGTGGTGGCAACAATTCACTTCCGCATTTCATGAAGGCGATCCGTATAAAATCTTATCCTTAAATCTCGATGCAGGCCAGGCTGAAGCCGGAGATGAAAAAAGGGTAGAGGAGTCAGGTACCGATGCCGGCACTTATGCCGATGGGAATTTAGATGCCATCGGAACGATGCTCTATAAAAATTGGGGCTACAAAGCAATCCTTGGATTGGATAAACGATATGGCAATTCCTATAATTATAAATTGCCTGTTTTAATTCCTTCGGAAATAGGGATAGGACGGTTTAATCCATCTGTTTACTTTCGTCAATTTCTTGTGAATTCCTTAGAGCGCGCTGCGCAAGGCTTCGGCGTATATTGCTATGGAGAAATCCGGAAGGAATTGATTGATAAGAAAGATGTGCGGAACGATTTTATAAACATGGTGCACATGATTACAGCCAATGAAACCATTATCTATGGTGGATTACCTGGTCCCGGAATGGCCACTTTTTCTACCAATAATAATGAAGCCCGGGTGAGTCATTTGAATCTGAATAAAAAAGAAACACTGGCAATTGTTTATTTCCCCGCTGCGAAAATAATGGCTGACAGTAGTCTTATTAAAGAAGCATTTATTCTAAAGATCAATATTTCAGGAGCTATCAAAAATGGCCGGGTACATATCCTTAAAAATGGAAAAGAAATTCTGAATAAAAACATTTCCATAAAAGATATTCATCAGCCTGAAATTATTACAATGGAAAATGTAACAAGAGAAGATGTTCTGTTTATTCGCGTGGATTCCCCGATCGCCAAAGAAAAAAAATAATCTCTAAAGAATTATAAAACGAGGAGATTATTCCATTGAACAGAAATAAAAAAGGTTCGCATTAATCAGATGTGAACCTTTTCCGGTTTAAAACTATTCATTTTTTAATTACCAGATTTCTACACGATCATCAGCATCGCGCCACATCTTATCGCCCTTTTTTACATCAAAGGCAGCATAGAATGCAGGCAGATTGGATAAAGGGCCGTTCACCCGGAACTTTGATGGTGAATGGGGATCCGTTAAAACTTGTGTACGTGCACTTTCATTCCTCTGTTTTAACCGCGAGATAGTGGCACCTGATAAAAAGAATCGCTGATCAGGCGTGAGTCCATCAATTAATTTAGTACTCTGACCCTCGGGTGTTTTCTTAAAGGCCTGGTATGCCACCGTTACACCGCATAAATCACCAATGTTTTCTCCAAGCGTTAATTGCCCGTTTACATGTAGAGAATCCAGAACCACATATTGATCAAACTGTTTGGCCAGTTTATTTCCTCTTGCTGTAAAGTTCTCTTTATCTTTTTCAGTCCACCAATTCCTGAATTTACCATCCGCATCAAACTGACTCCCCTGGTCATCGAAACCGTGGCTTATTTCATGGCCGATCACTGCCGCAATTCCACCGTAGTTTACTGCATCATCTGCATTTGCATCAAAAAATGGAGGCAATAAAATACCCGCCGGAAAAACAATTTCATTATATAGTGGATTGTAATATGCATTCAAAGTTGGTGGCGTCATGCCCCATTCATCTCTGTCTACAGGTTTGCCTATCTTGTTCATGTTGTATTTAAAATCAAAGGCAGAGGCGGCTTTTACATTTTCAAAATAGTTACTTCCTATTTTTAAACCGGAATAATCCCGCCATTTATCCGGATAGGCTATTTTTCTCCTGATTTTTGATAATTTATTCAGTGCCTTTTCTTTGGTAGAATCGGTCATCCAGGTATTACTTTCTATGCGCTCTCCAAATGTGGTAATTACATTTTGTACTAAATCATCTATCCTCTTTTTTGCATTAGCCGTAAAATATTTTTCAATATATATTTTTCCTAAAATTTCTCCTAAATTGGCATCAGTTTTTCTAATGACCGTTTCTCCACGCGGTTTCATTTGGGTTTGTCCGGAAAGTGCGGTACTATAAAATTTGAAATCTGCCTGGGTGAAAGGAGTGCTCAAATAAGGTGCAGCATTACTTAGCAACCGTATTTTTAAATAATCTTTCCAGGTGCTCAAAGGTGTCGTTACTAATAAATGATTCAGTGTATCTAAAAATTCAGGCTGGCCCACAATTATCTTTTCGGGATGAATAGCTAATTTTTGAAAAACATCCTGTAAATGTAACCGTTGGTACCTGGCAAATAGTTTTTCCGGAGTAAAATAATTTAAAAGTTTAGGGATATCCCTGTTTTCTGTTGCAGTACGGGACCCTTTGGCCATTTGAGTTTCGAGGGCAAGAATTGCATTTGCTTTCGTATCCGATTCCTCTTTTGATACTTCAGAAAGATGAAAAAGTTTTGCAAGATATTCTACATACTGACTTCTTAATTTTTTGGCTTTTTCATCGGTATCAAAGTAATAAGACTTTTCCGGAAGTCCCGTGCCGCCTTGTTCAAAAATAAGAATTTCCTTGTCATTACTTATTGGGTCGGGAAGATTTCCCATGCTAAATAACGGCGCAATTTTATTTATGGAATTTCCGTATTGGTAGATAACTTCATCAATAATTCCTTTCTGGGTATTAATGGCATCTATCCGGTTAAAATCTGCCTTTACGGGTTGAATGCCCATTTTTTCAATGGAGAGTGTGTCCATTCCACTCTTATAAAAACTTTGCAACTTTTGGGCATTGCTTCCAGGGAGATTTTTTTGTTTCGCGACAGATTTGACCAGATCCTCCAGCTTTTGTTTCGTTTGTTTGTCCAGAATAATAAAATTTCCCCAGCTACTTTGGTTCGCCGGAATCTCATTATTTTTCAGCCAATTCCCATTGGCATATTCATAAAAATTATCCTGTGGTCTGACCGATTTGTCTATAGCAGTTAAATCCAGGTACTTCTGCTGAGCTTGTACTGTAATCGTGCTCAAAAAAAGAAAAACGACTGTTGGAAAGATAATTTTGCTCATAATCGTATTTATTTTAAATGAATGTAATTTATTCTAAAAAATCTGGATTTTTTATCTTTTTTTACCGAAGGATAAAATAGAAGCAGCAGCATAAAGAGATTGTTGGTAAAGCAGCCTCACACACGCCTGAGTGCACCTCCCTGCATACTTAGAGGGAAAGAAGGAACAATCAACATCAATTTCTTCTACAACTAAAATGTTGGTTTGAAAGCAATATTCGACCGGAATGCCTCCCATGCCCGCGCTGATTGTCTGTAT
>JBBSSE010000141.1:0-6887 GCA_038242375.1 Chitinophagales bacterium | reverse complement strand
GTATTGACAGCAGTGTTCATCGGGCAGGGATTTGAGGGCAGCGATCACGATGTTCATCCCGGAACAATCGAAGGCGGACTTTTATAAAACTTTTTTCATCATAAACAAAAACCAAGTATTATGTCATTATTGACTTTGTTAGCAGACTTTGAACTTTCCCACTTAGGTGGTGCTATTGGTGCCGGTTTAGCTGCTATTGGAGCAGGTATCGGTATCGGTCAGATTGGTAAAGGTGCGGTAGAAGCTATTGCCCGCCAACCGGAAGCGTCAAACGACATTCGTGCAAACATGATCCTGACAGCTGCATTTATTGAGGGTGTTGCCCTTTTTGCAGTTATCGCAGGTCTTTTGGCTGTTCTTAAATAGTCATTGCACCAAACTTTTACTGCATCTAAAGCAAAGGGCGGAGGATGCAGTATTCTTTAAAAAATCAGCGCGGGGAATACCCGCATTTTAAACAATAAAACTTTCCTCATGGAATTATTACTTCCAAAATTAGGTATGATGATCTGGACGCTGATTGCGTTCCTTATTGTATTTTTTATCCTGGCTAAATATGCCTGGAAACCTATCGTAGGTTCACTTCAAGAGCGCCAGAATAATATAGATGACGCTATTCTTTCTGCCGAAAAAGTTAGGAAAGAAATGAGCGAACTGAAAAGCGAGAACGAAGAATTATTAGCTAAAGCACGTGAAGAAAGAAGCCAGATGATGAGAGACGCTAAAGAAACCCGCGATGGTATTATCGCTGAGGCAAGAGAGCAGGCAAAAGAAGAAATGAATAAAATTGTAGCCGATGCACAAGCAGTGATTCATCAGCAGAAAATGGCTGCCATCACAGATCTGAAAAACCAGATAGGTAACCTGGTTCTGGAAGTGAGTGAAAAGGTTATCCGCAGAGAACTGACCAATCAGGGTGAGCAGGAAAAGTATATCAATGAGCTGACTCAAAATGTAGAACTGAATTAAGAAATAAATTATGAATAATCCACGTTTAGCACAACGGTATGCAAAAAGCCTCGTAGATATTGCCATAGAAATGAACCAGTTTGATGCGGTTCAGAAGGATGTATTGTATCTTCAGCAGATCATTAAAGTGAGCCGTGAGTTTGTGGTAATGCTCAAAAGTCCTGTTATAAAAGCGGATAAAAAAGACAAGATCATCGCGGCGATTACCAAAGAAAATACGACAAGAATAACGCAGACTTTTCTTCAACTTCTTACAAGAAAAGGGAGAGAATCAGATTTGCCCGGGATTGTGAAATCATTCATTGAACAATATAATAAGATCAATGGATTGCACAATGCGAAATTGACGACTGCTACTCCGATCAGTAAAGAATTGGTGGATTCCTTTATTCAGAATATAAAAACAGCCTCTTCTATAAAACATCTAACTCTGGCAACAGAAGTAGATGAAAATCTGATTGGTGGTTTTGTTTTGGAAATGGAAGGGAAATTAATCGATGCCAGTATTTTAAGGGATTTGAAAGATGTGAAAAAGCAATTTGCAAGCAATGATTATATTCATAAGTTGAGATAATTCGTAGAAGATTTGAATAAATTATTCTGAAAATATTAGCCCGGTCTTTTAGATCGGGTTTTTTATTGAAAAGATATTGGGTTTGCATTGAAAACATTTGACCGGAGGCATTTATAAATGGAGGTTTTATACTGATTTCTAACAGTTCAGTGCGGTTTTTATTCATTTGGTAAAATAATTACTGAAATGCGCAATTATATTTCCGATTATTCGATTTTACTTTTGAATTTCTCTTTGCTTTCCATACCTTTGCAGCCTTAAAAAAAACATTTATTATGGTTGATATAAAACCTGATGAAATTTCGGCGATACTAAGGAGCCAGCTAAGCAATTTCAACGTTGAAGCTAATCTTGAAGAAATAGGTACTGTATTGCAAGTGGGTGATGGTATTGCCCGTATTTACGGTTTGAATAATGTTAGCTCCGGTGAGCTGGTAGAATTTGAAAATGGCGTAAAAGCAATTGCACTGAATCTTGAAGAAGATAACGTAGGTGTAGTATTGATGGGTGACAGTGGTGATATTAAAGAAGGAGCTACAGTAAAGCGTACCGGTAAAATCGCATCTATTAAAGTAGGTGACGGACTTGCAGGTCGTGTTATTAATACGCTTGGAAATCCTATCGACGGCAGAGGCCCTATTACTGGTGATCTGTATGAAATGCCTTTAGAGCGTAAAGCTCCTGGTGTTATTTTCCGTGAGCCGGTTACTCAACCTCTTCAAACAGGTATTAAAGCAATTGATGCCATGATCCCAATTGGCCGTGGCCAAAGGGAATTGGTTATTGGTGATCGCCAGACAGGAAAGAGTGCGATCTGTATAGATACCATTATCAATCAAAAAGAATTTTATAAAGCAGGAAATCCGGTGTACTGCGTTTACGTAGCGATCGGGCAGAAAGCTTCTACCATTGCCAACGTAATGAAGGTATTGGAAGAACATGGCGCGATGGAATATACAACCATTGTTGCGGCTTCTGCTTCTGAACCGGCTCCTCTTCAGTTCTATGCTCCATTCGCTGGTGCTGCTATCGGGGAGTTCTTCCGTGATACCGGTCGTCATGCTTTGATCATTTATGATGATTTAAGTAAGCAGGCTGTGGCTTACCGTGAGGTTTCCCTTCTGTTGAGAAGACCTCCGGGACGTGAGGCTTATCCTGGTGACGTGTTCTATCTTCATAGCCGTTTGCTGGAAAGAGCTGCAAAAATTATCTCCAAAGATGAGATCGCTCAAAAAATGAATGATCTTCCTGAAAATATTAAGCATCTCGTAAAAGGTGGTGGTTCATTAACGGCTTTGCCGATTATTGAAACACAAGCTGGTGACGTTTCTGCCTATATTCCTACGAATGTGATCTCAATTACTGACGGACAGATATTCCTGGAAGGAACACTTTTTAACGCAGGTATCAGACCTGCGATTAACGTAGGTATTTCTGTAAGCCGTGTGGGTGGTAATGCACAGATCAAATCTATGAAGAAAGTAGCAGGTACATTGAAATTGGAGCAGGCATCTTACCGTGAGTTGGAAGCGTTCTCTAAATTTGGTGGTGATCTTGATGCTGCTACAAAAGCGATCATCGACAAAGGTGCACGTAACGTGGAAATTCTAAAACAACCCCAGTTTACGCCATACCCGGTAGAGAAACAAATTGCCATTATTTATCTTGGTACATTTGGTTTGATCTCTAATATCCCTGTTAAAAATGTACAGGCTTTTGAAGAGCAGTTCCTACTGGAAATGAGTAACAGATTACCGGAAGTTCTTGCTGAATTCAAGAATGGTAAATTACCGGAAGACGGGATTAAGAAAATGACTGAATTGGCCAGCGAAATTTCGCATCAATTTAAATAATAGTCTTATTATATTTTAAAAAAGGGAGAATCTGAAGATTCTCCCTTTTTTTGTTTTGAGTATCTTGTCCTGAATAAATCTATTATTGATAAAGGATTATTTTTGAATGGGCTTTCAGTTTATTTATCATAACATTGAAATAAAATGTATGCTCCCTTCTAAATTTAAGTACGGTATTTTTTTTCCTGTTTTTGTAGCTGTTTTCCTTTTTGTGCTGTTGTTCCTGGTCATCTTTTTATTCACCGGAGAGGGGAATGATCCCCTGATTGCCCTGATTACGATTCCTGTATGTATTTTATTCCTTGTTTGGATTATCCTGGGTGAATTGAGAACAAAAGCAATAAAGGTTACTATTAGTTATGACAGAATAGAGGTCAGAAGATATTTAGGTTACGGCAATCCTGTGGAATATTGGTTTTCAGAAATAGAGGAATTTACAACAGTGTTGTTACCATCTGAATACAGGGATCATGAATCATTAAATCTCATAAAAGGTGAACGAAAAATAATAAAGCTCTCTGAGTTTTATCATGAAAATTACTTTGAACTAAAGGAAAACATCTCTGTAAAGTGTAAGGAATTGAAATCAGAAAAATATAATCTACTGCGGGAAATAAAAGAAATTTTGGAATAAAAAAAGATCAGGTTTTCTTGACTATGAAAACAGAGGTATCTGTCTTATCTTTATGGACAAATGTCTAAAGCGTTATTTTATGGTGACAATAGAAACTAAATTAAACAGGGAAATCACTTCATTATTACACGAAGAAATAACATACGATGAATTCCTGAAGGATACAATGTTGATCATTGGTGCTATAAAATCCGGAATACCTTATTCTCTCTTTAATTTAATTCAGGATTACACCCCATTTACCGAAAGTGATTGGGCAAAATTTCTGGATATTTCAACAAAGTCACTGCATCGATATAAAATGGAACCTGGTTTTACTTTTAAACCCATTCATTCAGAAAAGATAATCGAGATGGCAGAAGTGACAAAGATTGGTCTGGATGTTTTTGGTAGTATGGAAAAATTGAATCTTTGGTTGAACACGCCTAATTACGCACTTAGTAATTTGAAACCTATTGAGTTAATCACAGATTCCTACGGAAAGAAATTGGTGATTGGAGAACTGACAAGGATTGATCACGGCATATTTGTATAACATGGAAGTTTTCAGACTATCCAGGGAAAAATACGCTATCCCACTTTCAGGAATAGGCGCTGCCATCAAAGGTGCCAGATGGAACTTTGCTGGTATAGAATTAATTTACACAGCAGGAAATAGATCATTTGCTATGGCAGAGGTTGCAGTTCATTTAACTCTGGCTACATTGCCGGATGACTACTTTATGTTAACTATCCGTATTCCGGATGATATGGAAATACAGGAGATATCTGAATCAAATTTACCGGAAGGCTGGAAAGAGTTCCCCCATTCTGTGTCCACTCAAAAGATCGGGAATGTTTTTGTATCCCAAAAACAGTTTTGTGTTTTGAAGATTCCTTCTGTTGTGACACAAGGTGATTTCAATTTTCTCATTGATCCGAACCATAAAGATTTTAATAAAATAAAAGTCACCAAAACGGATAAATTTCCTTTTGACAATCGGATATTTCAATGAGGGTTGATTCGGTTATGGAATGCGAAGCAACGCTTCCGGTTCAAAAGTTCAAAAGTTCAAAAGTTTCAAAGTTTCAATTTTAGGTTTAAATTTGATAGAAAAATAAATAGTTATGGAAACAGCAATTATAAGGGAGAAACTTCATAAAATAATTAATGAAATGGATGATCAGAAAGCTGAAGCTGTTTATTCTCTCCTGGTGGGAGAACCTGAAACTGATTCTTTCAGAAAGCAACTTATCCGTTTTGAAAGAGAGAAATTTCTGCGTGGGGAAGGTGAATCTTACAGTTGGGATGAAGTAAAGCGGATGGCAGTAAATAAACTTAATAGACGTGCCGTATAAAATTGAGATTCGTCCTTTGGCTGTAATAGAGATTGTTGAAGCCTATGATTGGTATGAAGATCAAAAAAATGGATTAGGTATGGAGTTTCTAGAAGAATTAGAGTCTTTCTATTCCATCCTGTATACTAATCCTAATACATATTCTTATTATGAAAAACCGGTGAGGCAGGGCAAAATTAAGCGATTTCCTTTTGTGGTTATTTATGAGGTCGTAAAAAATTCAATAATAATTTATAGTGTTTTTATGAGTAGTCAAGATCCTGAAAAGAAGAGGATAAAGTAATATTTAGGAACTTCGGAAACTCATCCATTTATAGTAAAGAAAATACAACTTTTATAAGACTTTCATCTTCAAAGCCAAAATGGACCGGCCACTTTCTAAATGACCGATCCATAATTTTATACAGAAAGGAATTTCTAATGCTTAAAATGCCTTAATCCCGTCATAACCATCGCCAGGTTCTTCTCCTTGCAATATTCTATAGAATCTTTATCACGAATAGATCCACCTGGTTGAATGAATGCGCTAACACCTGCCTCATGAGCAATTTTTACACAATCATCAAACGGGAAAAACGCATCACTTGCTACCACGGCATTTTGCAGAACAAATTCAAACTGATTTGCTTTCGCGATGGACTGCCTTAATGCATCTACACGGGAAGTCTGTCCACAACCTTTTCCTAAAAGTTGTTTGTTTTTAACGATGGCAATGGCGTTACTTTTTAAATGCTTGCAAATTAAATTCGCAAAAATCAGATCGCTCTTTTCTTCTTCAGAAGTGTTTCTACCACCGGCTTCATTCCATTCTTTAAAATTTCCTTCGTCATTATCCTGGATCAATAATCCGTTCAGGAGGGATTTATATTGCTGTTTTGCAGCAGGGAATTCTTTCAGTTTTAAAATGATGCGGTTCTTTTTTGCAAATAATATTGGTTGAGCATCTTCATCAAAAGAAGGTGCGATCAGCACTTCAAAGAACAAATCTTTTAAAAGATCTGCAGTTGCCTTGTCTACTGCATGATTCGAAATCAATACTCCGCCAAAGGCGCTCTCCGGATCGCCTGCTAATGCGGCTGAAAATGCTTCTGATGTGGAATTTCTTTGTGCCATTCCACATACATTGGTATGCTTGATAATCGCGAAAGTATGGTCGTCAGATGCTTTAAATTCACTCATTAATTGCACCGCAGCATCCACATCTACCAGGTTGTTATAGGAGAGTTCTTTTCCGTGTAGTTGTTCAAATATTTCGTGGATATTGCCTGTGAAGAATCCCTGCTGATGTGGGTTTTCACCATAACGTAATGTTTTCTTTTCGGTAGAAAACGGATTGGCAAAACTTGTTTTATTAAAGTAGTTTGAAATGGCAATATCATAACGTGTGCAAACGTCAAATGCTTTGCGGGCAAAATCTTTGCGTTCTTCCAAAGATGTTTCCGCATTGTTTTGAGACAGTATATTTTCAAGAGCGGCGTAATCATTTTTATCGCCGATCACCACAACACTGTTGAAATTC
>JBBSSE010000140.1:0-6898 GCA_038242375.1 Chitinophagales bacterium | reverse complement strand
TTTCAATGCATCTTTTCCTTCGATCCAGTTCAGGCCATAACTTGTTCCTACCCAAATGCGTTCTCTGCTATCTTTAAACACAGAGAGTACATCATTATTGGACAAGCTGCCTTCGTAGGTGAAAGCTTTGAAGGTTTTAAATTTCTTTGTTTTTTTATTTAGTAAACTCAATCCGCCATACCTGCAACCAATCCATAATTGATCTTTACTACCTGGGGTAATGGAATAAATAATATCATTTGCGGGCCCGGCATCACTGTTGTCAGATGTATATTTTTCTAAAAATTCAATTGCCAGGTTTCCTGCCTCATTTTTTTTAATTTTCAAATGAATCAATCCATATCCACTGGTGCCTATCCAAATACTATTGTCCGCCTCCTGGAAGATGGCATAAACAGATCTAAAATCAGGAAATTTTTCCTGGTTTTCAACAGAATTCCATTTAGTAAACTTTTTTGTTTGTAGATCATAAATAGTCAATCCTTTGCCATCCGATCCGATATAGATCAGATCATCATTTCCTTTTTCTATGGCAAAAACAGAATTGTTATCCAATGTGGGAGCAGTAATTGATTTCTGATCAGCCACTTCCTCCCTATTTAAATTCCAGTAATTTTTATACTGAATAATTCCGCTTCCTTTCGTGCCCACCCATAAATTATTATTTTCCCGGCAAAATGCTCTCACGGATTTGTTGTACGGATTATTATTTTCAGAAGTGATCACCGTTCCAAAATAATTTGTGCGCGGATACATTTTGATTAAACCATTTCCATCTGTTCCAAACCACAAGATATCTTCCGTTCCCAATTCCCAGGAAGTTATTTTCAAATCCTGCATTTGTTTGGATTCTGTTTCTAAAAATGCAGAAGGAGTGAAGTCACTTTCATACACACTATATCCTTTATTTGCCCAGGCTAAAAAATAATGTTCTTTATAGAAAATAATATGATTGATCGGATTTGATAATTGCAATAAACTTTGTTGTTCGCCGTTTTTATCATTGATGGAATAAAGAGTGTTAGAGGAATTTGTGAAGAAAAGTTTTGAATTTACCTGGAAATAATCTGTGATAAATTCCTTTTTCCCGTAAGTGTATAAAAGATTAAATTTATCTTTCTTACCATTGCATTTATCTAATTGTCCATTTGAATTCAATAACCATAAATAATTATTTTCATCAAAAGAAAGTTTGGTGATCCGGGTGCTTCTGAAAGGTAAACGGGATGTTTTAAAACTGTCTGTTGCTACATCATAATAACTAAGCCCGGTTTTTTGATTCAGACAATAAACAATACCTGCGGTATCCACTGCAATGGCGTATTCCTGTTCGCCTAACTTACCAGTCCGGTGCAAATTGTAAAAGTAATTGGTGAATTTCCCTGAACTCTTTGCATACTTCGAGATGCCTTCAATGGTGGTTATCCATATATTTCTGCTCTTATCTTCTGTAATATTCTGGATCACATTGCTTCCGATACTTTTTGAATCTTTTTCTTTGCTGTAATTGAATACATGAAAGTTGGTGCCATCATACATATTTAAACCATCCCAGGTGGCTATCCATAAGATATCGTCTGAATCCCTGAATAATTTATTGATCGAACTGTTGGAAAGTCCGTTTCGATTATCGAAATGCTGAATAAAGAAAGGGTCGGTATCACCTGCTATTAGTGGAAAGCTAAAAGAAGTTAAAAAGATAACCGGAATAATATGGAAAAGAATTCTTCTCATTTAAAAAGTTTTTTCTCAAAACAATTGATTGTTTTGCCATTTTCTGAACATAACGTTCTTTAAAAATAATAAATTTTTTCTGCCCGGCATTTAAAAATGATCGGTAGCGGCCAAATTAATTTAAGTGGAAAAAAGAGTGGATATTTTTAATCATAATTTCCTAATCTATTGATAACGAATTGATGATAGCTGATTTGTAAAAACTTTCAATCAGATGTCCATGAAGGAATTGAACCTTGGGTAATTAGAAATCTGAATTACTGTTTTTCTTTTCCTCCATTCATCTTCCCCAAACATATGACCCAAATCATATTTATTACAGTCAATAATCATAAATCCGAATCAACCTGTAGTCTACTTTTATTCTTAAATAAATTAACTCAATATGAAAAAGATTTTTAGTGTATTTATGATTGCAGGAGCTTGTTTTTTTATGAGCTGCAATAGCGCCACAGAGGCAAAGGCTGATACACCCGGAGAAACTTCTGAAGCACTAACCGGACAATCAGGCGTGCAGGATGATGTGTCAGCCAGGAACGTGGTGCAGGTGGCTGTAAGTAGCCCGGATCACACTATTTTGGTGAAAGCTGTTCAGGCAGCAGGTTTGGTTGATGCCTTGAGCAATGCAGGACCTTTTACAGTATTTGCTCCCACCAACGCGGCTTTTGATGCGTTACCAGCCGGTACTGTAAAAGGGTTATTGAAGCCTGAAAGCAAAGATGACCTGATCAATATTTTGCAGTATCACGTAATTGTGGGTGTTTACAATGCTGACAGCTTTACTGATGGACAGGAAATTGGCCAGGTAAATGGTGATCCGATCACTATAAGCGTGAAAGACGGAAAAGTAATGGTCAATGGAAAAGCGACTATCATAGCGTCTATTCCTTCAGCGAATGGTGTCGTACATGTGATAGATGCAGTACTTCTTCCTCCAACAAAATAGATCCATTTTTAAGAATAGAATTTCCGGGATTTATTAGGGATGAAAAAAATGGTTATTTCTCTTTTAATAATAAATAATTCCCCGGAATTGAGTTGGTTCTATTTTGGGTTTGACTGCTATTCTTTTTTTGATGTTTGAGTAATATGATCAAACCGGTTTCGGTCTGCAAAAACTTAAGTAGGGCTGTGCCGGTTTGATTATCTCAGCAACGAATATGTTTTCTATTATTCTGAAAAAAATCTTTTGTAATCAGCTTTCTTCAATGCTCTTTTGAAAATTGTACAGAATGTTTATTCTGGACAATCTATCAGGTCATTCCTGTTTTTTCTGAACGATTTGTCCATCCTCTATTTTTTTTAAAAGTTCTCTTAAAATGGGAGCTTGCCCCTGAACTACTTTTATTAAACCAGCTTCCACGCTGAAATAGGCACCTCTGTCCACCTCAGGTATTTCTAATTGTTTACCTGACCGCGGAGGCCATTCAATCATGCAGGTATTGCTAAAGATATTTTCTGCGTCAATGTTTTTTTCAATTGCCCAGGCATAAATGATTTTGCCACTCTTTTGTTTGACAGGTGTTAGTTCCAAAAAATGGCCATCTGCTTTTATTCCTGTTTCTTCTTCTAATTCTCTTTTTGCTGCTGCCAATCCTTCTTCATTTTCATCAAATTCTCCTTTCGGAATGGACCATGTTCCTTCATCTTTTTTCGCCCAAAATGGCCCTCCCGGATGTACAAGAAAAAGTTCCAATTGATTGTTTTGAAAACGGTATAAGATGATTCCGGCGCTTTTTTTGGGCATAGTTGTTTTTTGAGGTTTCAGGTGTCAGGTGTCAGGTGTCAGGTGTCAGGTATCAGGTGTCAGGTGTCAGGTATCAGGTGTCAGGTATCAGGTGTCAGGTGTCAGGTATCAGGTGTCAGGTATCAGGTGTCAGGTATCAGGTATTGGCTTTTTACTTTGAGCAACTATAAACTACAAACTACAAACTCCAAACTATAAACTCTGAACTACGCGTTCCATCTCCATACTCCTTGAACCTTTCACCAAAATCAGCGCATCTTTTATCTCTTCTTCTTTAAACCATTCCGCTGCTTGTTTGGAATTTTCAAAATGTTTGTAGGTTGATTGAATTTCACCAAAGTTTGTACCAACAAGAATTACAGTTGACCAATTATATTGATTTAGCAGATTGACGATCGTTTGATGTTCCTGTTTGCTTTCGGTTCCTAATTCCTTCATGTCACCAAGAAATAAAATTTTCTTTTCCCCCTTCATTTGGGCGAAATTTTCAATGGCTAATTTCATACTGGCGGGGTTGGCATTATAAGCATCGAGGATTATTTTATTTCCGTCCTTTTCTATTAATTGTGATCGGCTATTGGAAGGGAAATAATTTTCCAAAGCATTTTTTATCTTTTTATCTTTTACCTTAAAATATCGTCCTACACATATTGCTGCCAGCAGGTTTGGTAGATTATAATTTCCAACAAGATTCGTTTGAATCGAAAGCGTTTTTTCTCCCGGAATTTCTATGCCGACAAATGGATCATTAACAGTGATCCTTCCGGTGGATAATTCATTTAAACTTCCATAGGAAACTTTTTTTTTAACCCGTTCTGATAATTCCACTACGTTGGCATCATCAGAATAAACGAAGGCGGTACCGTTCGTTTTTCCCAGGTAGGTGAATAATTCTCCTTTACCTTTTTTCACTCCGTCCAAGCCGCCAAAACCTTCAAGATGTGCTTTTCCAATATTGGTGATGAGCCCATGCGTTGGTTGGGTGTACATACAATATTCCTCGATTTCATGTTGGTGATTGGCGCCCATTTCAATCACGGCCATTTCTGCATCGGGCTTTATTCTTAAAATGGTCAGGGGAATTCCGATATGGTTATTTAAATTTCCAACAGTTGTGTAGGTTTTGAAACTGGAAGAAAGAACCGCATGAATCAATTCTTTTGTGGTTGTTTTTCCATTACTTCCGGTAATGGCAATGAAGGGGATCTTAAATTGTTCCCGATGATATTTAGCCAGGTTTTGTAATGTTTTTAAAACAGTATCTACATGGATGATCCGGTCATCCGTGAAAGGAATTTCTTCATCAGCAATCACATAAGCAGCACCTGTTTCGAGGGCTTCTTTCGCAAATAAATTCCCATTGAAATTCGGGCCTTTCAGCGCAAAGAATAAGTCATCTTTTTGTAATTTTCTGGAGTCTGTCTGGATGTTTGGATATTGCTTATATATTGAGTAGATCTCTTCTATGGTCATGCGGGATTATATTTATTCCTTTAAAAAAACAGCGTAAAAATAAAGATTTTTTACGCTGTTTTAAGTGGAGATATTTTTTGGAGTACATTAAATATGTCGTTTCGTTACTTTTGATGTGGTTGGTGGGGACACCGCCCACGGCTCGCCGCCAGGGTTGGTGTCCCCACCAACCCTGGACAATTACGGAAACATTTACTTTAGAGTGGTTTCATATAATTTGTAGATCCGTTTGTATTCATCCATCCAACTGGTGGGTTCCACAAAGCCGTGATCTTCCATCGGGTAAACTGCCAGTTCCCAATTATCTTTTTTCAATTCAATTAAGCGCTGACTTAATTTTATAATATCCTGGAAATGCACGTTCACGTCCACCATTCCATGGCACATTAATAAATGACCTTTTAAACCTTCTGCATAATAAATAGGCGAACTTCTGCGATAAGCGAGGCTGTCATTAAATGGTTCGTTTAAAATATTGGCAGTGTAACCATGATTGTAATTCGCCCAATCGGTTACAGAACGTAAGCCTGCACCCGCTGCAAAAACATCCGGAGTAGTAAACATCGCCATCAGGGTAATAAAGCCTCCGTAAGAACCTCCGTAAATACCGATTTTTTTTGCATCTACGCCATAGGTTTTTACAAGGTATCCTGCCGCATCCACATTATCAGTTAAGTCTTTTCCACCCATGTGGCGATAGATTCCTGTACGCCAGTCTGCACCGTAGCCTGCGCTTCCACGGTAATCAATATCTATTACATAATATCCATTATCTGCCAGGAAATTGTGGAACATATATTCACGGAAATAACTGCTCCACCACTTATGCGCGTTTTGCAAATATCCAGCTCCATGTACAAAAACGACAGCCGGCATTCCGGGTTTTGCATTCGTTGGTTTGTAGACTCTGCCATATACTTCCGCGCCATCACCGGCTTTAAAAGTGATCACCTCCGGATCGCGCCAGGGATATGATTTAAATTCCGCGCTTTGTGCAAGATTGGTAATTTGATCAGCTTTAGAACCGGGAGCATTCGCCTGAAGATAGAGCTCCCACGGTTTATTGGAATAAGAATAGAGGAAGGCGATTGTTTTTTCATCCGGCGAAAGCGTTACTTCATTAGCGCCCGTCATGGTGGTAATACGATCCTTTCTACTATCGGAGATACGTAAACGATAGAATTGTTTTTCTCCGGGATGCACCTCGTTCGTGGTGATGAAAAAGTACTTTTTATCTAAGGACAGTTTTGCCGTCTGCACTTCAAAATCACCTTTGGTTAATGCTTTCTTTTCACCCGTTTTTACATTTATGGTGTAGAGTTGAGAGTAACCCGTTTTTTCTGATTGATAGAATAAGTTTGAATCATCCATCCATCCAAGATTGTATAATCCCGGACCACCGATCCATGCTTCATTTCGTTGTCTGTCCAGGAGTTCGAGTTTATTTGTGGCAGGATTCCAAAGCATAATCCAGCGATCCTTATTATCCTGGGAGCGAATATCCAAAACAAGGTGGTCGCCATTTGGAGACCAGGAAGCCTGCACAAAATTTACAGTCCTTGCCTCATTCTTTTTTGTTCTGTCTTTTAGTTGGGCCGGGTAATCCTTCACATAATCCGGTAAGTCTCTGATGCCTTCTATAGAATCTGTTTTAATAGAATATACGGTATCAGCCTGGGTATCATAAAGGAAAAACTCTGTTTTGGCAAGTTCTTCTCCAACTTTTGTGCGCCCGTTAATATCTGTTGTATAACCGGACTCTGTAACAAAATCAGGAATAATGGTATTCTTTCTGTTTGTGGCCGGTTTCGTTATTGCGTAAGAAATATATCTGCCATCAGCATTGATAGCTTGTCTCATTACACGATTTCCCGCAGTAGGAAGTTTTCTTAATTCAGGTTTTTTCGGAAGACTATTATTATACGCTTTCGTTTCCTCTTTTTT
>JBBSSE010000139.1:0-6916 GCA_038242375.1 Chitinophagales bacterium | reverse complement strand
TAACCTGCATATGGAGATTCTTAATCGCGAAGAATTACAAAAGCGTGAACCTGATGTGGAATTGGATATTTATGGCGCCGTGTTATTTAAAGATGATGCACATATTCATCCGGGAAAATTCATGCTTTCGCTTAAAGAATACCTGGAAAAAGAAGGAGTTAATTTTCAATTAAATACCACGGTAACCGGTTTTAGAAAAGAGCATCATGTTGTAAAAGAAGTGCTAACGGATAAGGGCTCTTTTTCAGCAGATGAAATTATCATTACAGCAGGTGCCTGGTTGCCAAAACTTTCAAAAATGTTGGGGATCCATTTATTATTGGAAGGAGGAAAAGGCTACAGTCATACGTATGATCATGTTGAAAAGAACATTAAATATCCGGCTATTTTAGTGGATGGAAGATGCGCTATTACTCCCTGGAAACATCAGTTAAGAATTGGTGGAACCATGGAGTTCAGCGGTATAAATGATAACGTATTGATGGGCCGGATGGAAGGAATTTACAAGTCCATCAAAACCTTTTATCCAGGTCTGCAAATAGATTTGCCGGAAAAAGATCAGATATGGACTGGCCTTCGTCCTGTAACGCCGGATGGGTTGCCTTATATCGGCAAAACAATCCATTTTGAGAACGTTGTCTTTGGTGGAGGCCACGCTATGCTGGGAATTTCAGAAGGTGCTGCTACAGGCTTGATAATAAGTGATATTGTTGATGGTAAAAAAGCACCCATTGATATTTCTGCTTTTGCTGTTGAGAGGTTTAGTTAGAAATTGATTATAAAAAAAAGGTTGCCAACTTTTAGAAAGTTGGCAACCGTTTTTTATTTGGAAGATACTTTTATTTAAAAACTAAATGAAGGCGGCGCATCCTCTACAGCGCTCCCCCAATCATAATTTGGGATCTTTCCCATTACCAAATTTAATACACCTCCTTTTTCCAAATCAGTATGAGAAAACCAGGGTTTGTTCCATGTTTTTCCATTTAATGTAGCGGATTGGATGTATTTATTTTCTTTTGTAAAGTTTTCTGCTTTTACGGTAAATGTTTTATTTCCCTCAAGTTTTATGGTCGCATTTTTAAAGAAAGGAGAGCCGATCGTGTACATAGGCATTCCCGGTGTTATCGGGTAAAAGCCCATCATTGAAAAAACGACGAAAGCAGAAAGTCCGCCACCATCTTCATCTCCCGGTACACCCATCAGATCATTCCGGAACCATTCGTTTAAGAGCTTGTGTATTCTCTTTTGTGTCATCCACGGAATGCCTGAATAATTGTAGAGATAAGGGATATGCAAACTTGGTTCATTTGCCATGGAAAACTGTCCAACATTCCCTGTATGATCCGGTAATTGATGATAAAATTCATATTTACTTTTGCCCAAAGGCTCCCGGAATGTCAGGTTAAGATTTTTATTAAACTGCTCTCTTCCACCCATTAACTGAATCAGGTCTGCCACATTATGCGGCACATCCCAACGGTAGATCCAGGCGTTGTTTTCCCCGTAATATTCCCGGGCACCTACACCGCCGGAAAAGCGGTAATCAAATGGTTCAATAAAATTTCCATCTTTATCTTTTGGATGAAAAAAGCCCGATTCTTTATTAAAAAGATTACGGTAGTTTAAGCCGTTTTTTCTAAAAAAGGCGGCATCTTCTTTTTTATCCAATATTGTGGCTATTTGTGACAGGCACCATTCATCATAAGCTGTCCCCAGGGTAACAGCCACTGGCTGTCTTTTTTCCCATCCATGTACTTCCGGAACGGTTTCTTTTTCACCTGGCGCCAGGGCCGGGATATAGCCGTTCTTTTTATAAAAATCATCCAGCCATCCCGCAGGTTTTGATGACCATGGTGCCAGTGTTTTTTCAGTGATAGCATTTTTAGAAGCGGTGTAAGCTTTCTCCAAATCAAATGAGCGGAGTCCTTTTGCATAGGCATCGGCGATGGTTGCTACTCCATGATTTGAATTCATTCTCCGCGAATCACCGGTTATTTCCGGAAAGGTTGGTAACCAGAAATACTGCATCTGCTCTGCCATTCGGATAAATGAATTAATGATATCGGATTCCGTTTGTCTGTCAACCAAAATCCGTAACGGATGGGTAGCCCGGTAGGTATCCCAAATCCAATCATCTGTATAAAAAGGAATTTTTGTTTCATGGATTTTTCCATCAAAGGCACTGAAATAGCGGTTGTCTTCTGTGATATTTACCGGTCTTTCGTAGCACCGGTAAAAAGAAGTGTAAAAAACAGTTTTCTCATTCTCATTATTTCCTTCTACCTGAATTTTACCTAAGGCTTTATTCCAAATAGTTCGTCCGGAATTTTTCAATTTTACCAGGTCGAAATGATTGATCTCTCTTTTTAGATTTTTTTCTGCCTGCTCCAGGCTGATAAATGAAATGCCGTAACGGATTTTAATCGTTGGTTGTTTTTGTATAAAGCGAAGTGCAACGGCCACATTTTCCCCTGCAAGGCTTTTGATTTGTGGATTGATGCTTTTTTGCTCTTCCAGGCTACCTGCATATTGAGGCATAATATCCGTTTCAGCATACAAATAAACCACCGTGTTATTATCCAGTTCCTGGGAAGCATAGACCTTATTCTTATCAACCTTAATGGTTCCTTTAATGGTATTAAAAACCAGGAAGGCAGGTTCTTTTTTGGTGAATTTTATTTCATATAGCGCTGATTGATGCGAAGGAGAAAACTGAACCTGTGTTTGGTTTTCATCTAAAGTAACCTGGTAATAATACGGTAGAATCGATTCATTATCGTAGGTAAACAGGCTCACTTTTTTTAAATCCTTTTCGGAAGATAATTGCACAGGACTTAAATTAAAAGCTGACCGGCCACGGTGGCTGGTAACGATTAATGGCAGGCCTTTTATTTGGTCAGACGTATAATCATCCCGCTCCGGGTATACGCGCAGCATACTGTTTGGAAGATGTATGGTGGGGTAGGTGGGGACCAATAGATGGCTGATGTTACCCATGTAGGGATTCACATAATCTACAGGAGTTTTGTCACCGGAGAAACCAGCGGTGGAAAGTAAACCCATCAACAGGCAACTTAAAATAGTTTTTTTTAAAATCATCATAGAGGTGTTTTATATAAAAAAAATCATCAGGCGGATATCTCCGGCTGATGATATTCATTTATGCATTGAACCGGATTTATAAAGTTATCCTTATTGCCGGAACATAATTAAACTTTGCTTCAGGAGCGTCGATCAACGCGCCGATCCGAAAATAATATTGTTTGCCCGGGACTAAATTATTTTTATTTTCATCCAGGTTGATTTGAAGCGTGTAGATTGTAGATTCAAACGTGACCATTTTTAGATCCACCTGGCTGGAAACAACCTTTAACGGTTCCCCTACATTGGGCTCCTGGTGGGCAAACAAGCCGATCTTTTTCACATTATTTGGAACGTTTTGTTGTAAATTAAAAGTGGCTACGATCTTGTTTCCTACCTTTTCAATCTTTGCGTTTTTTATGCGGATATAGGGCAATACCTTAAAATCGACCTTCGTTTCTCCTTTCACCTCAATACCCATTTTCTGAACTTCCACAAAATTTCCCCTAACCGGCCTGATAGTATAGGTATTCGCAAACATCATATTGTTCCGGAAGGTACCGTCGTTTTTTACAACAAGGTATTGCGTTTCCGGATTTTCATAATGGTTTTCTATATACTCTATCTGTGTACCTCGAATGATATCCTGTTGAATTAATTCATTGGTTTCGATATCATAAATCCCACCATAAATGGAGGCGTTTGGGCCATCATAATTATCTATTTTCTCCAGTTCGCAACCTGCCATTAGCAAGATGCTAAAAAATGTTGCCAGGTAAATGTGACTCTTTTTCATATGTTGTTTTTTCTTTCATTTTTCGATACCGGTTCGTGTCCGGTGTTGAATAATATTATACAATTAGTACAAGATCAATATTGTGGATTCTGTACGAGGCCATTATTATTGGTGCCGGGTATCGGGAAATAATAACTTTTTTCCGGAAAGGTTTGAGGATTGGTTCCCGGCACATTTTTGCGGACAAAAATATACTTTGGACTTGCTTCTCTCAAATCGATCATTGGTACAAGGGCAGTCTTTAATTTATTATTAAAAGCTGTATGAAATGTTCTTCTGCGGATCATATCCCAAAAGTTCTGATTTTCGAACGCCAATTCTACGGTCCTTTCTCGGAGAACATTTTGCAGGTTTAGCGGAACATCTACTGTGTGCCCGGCTCTGCGCCTGATATCGTTAATGGCCTTTGCGGCATTCGTATTACCCTGTGTGTAATTACTTTCTACCACTGCTTCTGCATAATTTAATAATATTTCCGCATAACGCATATCCATAAAGTCTGTTGTGGATTGATTGAAAGAACTGATGTGGGCACTTTCCTTTAAAAATTTCCGCATTAAAAACCCGGTACGCGTCATGTTCGCAGAACCATCATAACCCGAATATTGTTCAGCAAATTCTTTTCCGTAGGTAAAGTATTTTACGCCATTGAAGTCAAAAGATGCTCTTGAGTCAATCAGCGATCCGTCAGGTTTTACAATGCCGCCCTGGATCACGATCTTCGTGCCTTTCCAGGTTGCATTAGGATAGATAATAGTTGCGAAAAAGCGTGCATCCCGTCCCTGGAAGATCTGTTCCGGTGAATCAAAATGCAGGTAATTCGCTGAAGGATTGTATCCTTCATTCGGAGTAGCCCCGCCAGCAGTAGTTGTTGCCAGTGGAGTGATCTCTCCTGGCTTATCATAGGTTTCATATAAATCTACCAATTCCATTATAGGATTCGTACGTCCCCGGTAAGGAAATCCTTCTCCTGTCTGATTGGGGTTATTCCATCCATCATAATCATGTGCCAGCGCGCCGCCTGCTTGTCCATACCCTTTCAGGAAGATAACTTCTGAAGCCGCAATGTTCGGGTCCATAAACATATCCTGGTAATTTTTTGCAGCTTCCTGTGGATTTGCCGGGGTTGGCTTATACAAAGAGTAGGCACCGGAATTCATGATCGCTTCTGACGCTTTGATCGCTTGTTCATAATAGCGATTCGCTTCACTTGCATCTATTCCCACCAGTTTTTGAGTGGCGGCGGGACCGGATAGAGGTACAAGATTCCAAAATTTAGCAATAGATGCTGCGTGTAAGGCTGCCCGTGACTTTAAGGCATAGGCTGCCCACTTGGTCGCCCGTCTTTTAGTAGCACTGGCACTGCTGCGGGTTTCAGGCAACATTTCGATTGCCTTATCACATTCTGCTAAAATGAAATCCCAGGTTTCTTTTTCTGTACTTCTTGGTACAGAGAGGCTTTCAAATTCTGTTGTGTATTCCTGGTTTTTAGGAATGATTGGCACGCCACCGTATCTTTTTGCCAAAGCAAAATAGGTATATGCTCTTAGGAACGAGGCTTCTCCCATTAATGCTTTCTTCTCTGATTCAGCCATGGACAGACCAGGCAGGGATTCTGCCAGGATATTAATATTCCTGTTCAATTTATATCCTTTAACCCACCATTCATTTTTAAATTGATTCCAGTTGCCCCATTCTGAATGAATGGCTTCCAGGCCATATTGGGAAAGGGATAATGAGCCGGTGTTGCCGCGCGCATTAAATCCTTCTCTTGGGAAATAAACAAAATCTTCGATAGGAGCCTGGTAATAAAGATTTGCTACAAAAGCGGTGATACCATTCGGGTCAGATAATACAGCATCGCCCGGAATCTTGTTTTTGGGCACTACATCTAACGATTTAGAGCAGGAAGCTGCTGTAAAAAGAAGCAGGCCCAAAATGATATATTGATATTGATAGATTTTCATTCGTTCTTTTTTAGTAGTCTTAAATAGTTTCATTTTTTTAGGTTCTTTTTAAAATGAAACGTTTATACCGAAGTTGAAACTCTTCGTTAATGGATAATTATAACCTGCGTTATAATCTCCTTCGGATTTTTCAGGATCAAATTGTTTTAAGAACGGATCAGAAAAAGTCAATAGGTTTTGTGCATTTGCATAAATTCTGACATTGTCCAACCTGATCTTTTTAATGAAAGGTTGAGAGAAAGAATAACCAATCTCCACGCTCTTCATACGTAAATATGCAGCATTGATGCGCCACCTGTCACTTTCATTATAGTTTGATCCCATATTATCAAGAAACCGGTTCGCAGGCCATTTTCCGGGAACCCATTCGCTGGACGGATCAAACGGATCTGCCAAATGCCAGCGGTCATAAAAATAAGCGGGAATGTTTCCATCATTAAAGAACATCTGGCTAAATACCTCGTTGAAACGGATGGTATAAAGACTTGCTCCCTGGAAAATGGTACTGATATCAAAATTATTCCAGGCTGCATTCAGCGTAAAACCATAAAACAGTTTAGGGTTTTGATTACGGAAAATGGGCATCCTGTCTTTAGAGTCGATAATACCATCACCATTATTATCGGCATATTGGAAATCGCCGGGAAGTAATTGTGTATTTCCTTTATCTCCACCCTGGATCGGAGCATTGAGGATATCTTCCCTGTTTTGGAACTGACCGGTGTAAGAATATCCCCACTCACGATCATTCCAGCGGTCAAGGTATCCGTTTTTCCAATTGTCCCAACTGCTGGTAGCATCCGGTTTGTCAACCTTGGTCCACATGGTACGGGCAAGATTCATATTGAAACTTATACCATACTGGAGTTTATTAATGGTATTCCGATGGCTCACAATAAAGTCGAATCCTTTGGTCAATTCATCTTCCAGATTTTCGATCGGCATGTTACCACCAAATGTGTTTGGCAGGCCACCTTGCCGGGTTTTTAATTTTCCGGTTTTTGCTCTTTCATAATAATCCGCTTCAATATTTAATAATCCTTTCAATAAGCGTAACTCAACTCCAAAATCC
>JBBSSE010000138.1:0-6953 GCA_038242375.1 Chitinophagales bacterium | reverse complement strand
ATTTAACCAAATTTGTACCCGAAGGAGATGCACTCTATACCGGAGCTACAATCAATGTAAAGGACAGCACACTCAGCAAAAAGGAAAGGAAAAAAGTAAAAGAAGAAACAGAAGACCTTCCCCGTCCAAAACCGAATGCAAGATTTCTGGGAATTCCTTTTAAGCTTGTCTTATATAATATGGGTGGTGATCCTAAGAAAGGTGGCTTTATCAGGAAGTTCTTTAGAAAAGCGGGACAACCACCAGTACTTTTAAGCACCGTAAAATTAAATTACAATGTAGATGTTCTTCGGAATTACCTGGAAAATATTGGTTATTTCCATACAAGAGCTGAAGGTGATACAGTTGTCAAAAAAAAGAAAGGACATGCGTATTATACTCTCACTCCCGGCCACGCATATACGATACGGGAGGTGAATTTTGAAATGGACAGCTCTTCCCTGGGAAAGGAGATCCTGACTACAAAAAAGTCTTCTATCCTGAAACCGGGAAATCATTTTAACCTCGATATCATTAAAACAGAACGGGAGAGAATAGATTCCAAATTAAAAGAAGAAGGGTATTATTATTTTAATCCCGAGTTATTGATCCTCGATGTAGATAGTACGGTAGGGAATGACCAGGTGAATATGTATTTAAAAGTTAAAGAGAATACTCCTGCAATAGCTAAAAAACCTTACTTGATTGATGAGGTGTTTATATTTCCCAATTTCAGATTAAATAGCGCTTTTACAGATACAAATAAAGTCAACAGCTCTCTTTACAAAGGCTACAACATTGTAGATCCGCAGCATAAATTTAAACCCAGTTTATTTCCACGAATACTGCGTTTTGATTCGGGAAGTGTTTATAATCGTACGGATCATAATTTGGCACTAAGCAGGCTCATTAACCTGGACGTGTTTAAATTTGTAAAGAACCGTTTTGAAGTTTCTGAAAATAACCACCCCGATACAGGTCGTTTAAATGCCTTTTATTATCTTACACCCCTGCCAAAAAAATCCATTAAAGCAGAGATCGGTGGCAATACCAAATCCAACAATTATGTGGGAAGTCTGGTGACCCTCACCTTCCGGAATAGAAATACATTCAGGGCGGCTGAGCATTTGGATATTTATGCGAATGTAGGAAGTGAAGTGCAATATGGTGGCCAACAGAAGGGATATAACACCTATCGTTTAGGAGGCGGTGTCAAGTTTACGATTCCACGATTTGTCGTTCCATTTTTCCAATTCAATACAACGAACGCGTTCGTTCCAAGAACTGTCATTGACCTTAGCTATGAATTATTAAACAGGCGAAAACTATTCACACTAAATTCTTTTAAAGCGGAATTAGGATATTCCTGGAAACCGAATTTAAAAGTTCAGCAGGAATTTAACCCGATATCTTTAAATTATGTACGTGCCCTCAATATCACTCAAAAATACCGTGACAGTATAGCAGAGGACCCACTGCTGAAACATGCCATTGATACGCAGTTTGTCCTGGGATCTAATTATAATTTCACGCTCAATCCACTCGTCAATAACCCGCAAGGATCCGGATATTACTTTAATGGATTAGTAGACGTTTCAGGTAACCTGGCCGGTGCAATCATTAAATCAGGCGCAGATGGAAAAAAGAAACTCTTCGATGGACCTTTTGCGCAATATCTTAAGGGTCAACTTGATTTTAGATATTATTGGGCTATAAACAATAAAACAAGATTGGCAAACAGAATTATTACCGGGTTTGGCTATCCATATGGAAACTCAAGTCAGCTTCCTTTTATAAAATCATTTTTTATTGGGGGAAATAATAGTATCCGGGCATTCAGAAGCAGAACGCTTGGTCCTGGTAGTTACCGCTCAATCAATGCAGACTCTTCAGACTTTTTACCTGACCAATCCGGAGATATAAAATTGGAATTAAATACTGAAATGCGTTTAAAATTCAATAAAATACTGGAAGGCGCGGTATTTGTAGACGCCGGAAATATCTGGTTATACAATAATGATCCCAACCAGCCCGGAGGAAAGTTTTCAAAAAACTTTATGAAAGAGTTAGCTGTTGGAACCGGTATCGGGTTGCGCCTCGATCTCACCATATTATTATTGAGAATTGATTTTGCGATGCCGGTAAGAAAACCCTGGTTAGCAGAAGGTAACCGTTGGGTTTTTGATCAGATAGATTTCGGAAGTAAAGATTGGAGAAGACAAAATATCATTCTTAACCTGGCAATAGGATACCCATTCTAAAATACAAAAGCATATCAAAAAAGAATGATAAATTTCATTTTATGCATTCTTAACTATATTTTTAAAGACACGATAAATACCTTCGACGAATAAATCGACAAAAAAACACGCCGGGAAAACGATTATAATAAAATTCAATCCCATCAAAACAAATATTATGAAGAATAAAATACTCCTTTTTGCAATAATACTTTTTTCTATTGGCTGTAATTCAAGTACGAATGAAACAAAAGAATCCGAAGAAACAGTGGATCAGGGAGTGATCGACTCATCTGAGGAAGAAGGAACGGAAGAACCTGTTTTAAGCGTAACAAATAAACCGGCACTTTGGACCGTTGAATATGAGGACAATACCAAATCAGACAAATTAAAAAAGCCGGAAGATATAAAGATCGGATCCTTATCCGCCGCTGATCTCATTAATACGCTTAATGAAAACTATACAAGTGTACAATTGAAATTTGACAAAATTTCTCATGATACCATCTTTGTAAAGATTCCTGAAAGCGAAAAACTAACTCAACAAATGGGAAGTACCGGAGCTTATAATTATATGGCTGCCACCGTATATAATTTAACCGAACTCGACCACATTAAATTTGTAAAATTTGATTTCCAGGGCGGTGATCATGCATCCCCGGGTGTGTTCACACGGGATGATTTTAAATTATTAAGATAGAAATAAAACCAGGCTATCCCCTCTTTTTATTCAACGGGAAAAACGATTAAAAACGGATGAATGTTTCTTCTGTTTGTGATAAGATAATTCTCTCTAAAATATTGAAGGAGGAGAAAATTTCATCAATCTTTTCCCGCTGATTTAAACATCCCTTTTGTTTTTAAAAAGGGATATGATCTTGCATTTTTTATAAAAGTTTGGATGAAAAAAAATCTACGAGGGAAGGTAATAATGCAACAAATACTCCCAGCGCGATCAGTTTCACTTTCTTTTTAACCATTCCATAAATAACAATTCCAAGACCTGCAACGATTAAAATGGTCGTTAAGATAAATACGATTAAAAAGGAATTTGCTCCATCCATAATTATACAATTAAATTAAATACCTTCGGAGTGTTAGTGAATCATTCCGGAGGTAAATGATGTTTTTTTGAGAAATGCAAATTTATCAATAATAATGATAGTTCCCGCAATTGTTCTTAATTGATATTTGAAATATGGAAAAGGTCTAAAGATGCATTTCAAAAAAAAGACCTACCGGATATCCTTCTGTATGACTCGTTTAATTTCGGAACGAAAATTGAAGAATCAATTTTAATTACTCCCCTCAACTTTAACCTCACATATATGCAAATCTATGATTCCATTCCTACATTTTTAAAAGCACATACATCTTTCCGTTATATTTTATTATTGGGGCTATTCTTTCTAAATGGTTGCCTCGTAGACAATACGGTAAAACCCGGAGACAATAAAAAAATAGAAGGTTTTCAGGAAAATGTAAAAACCCAAACAACAGAAAATCCCACTTCAACCGGGGAAATAACCAGTTTTGTGCAGAGTTCAAAAATCGTCATTCCTGCTGTAGTGCATATCAAAACAATTTACAGCCGCAACGGAAAACAAGCTGGTAATTTTTATGATCAGTTGCGTAATGCGCCACAGGATGGGGTTTATGCTATGGCATCCGGTTCAGGCGTCGTTATTAGCGCAGATGGATACATTGCTACCAATAACCACGTTATAGAAAATGCTTCATCTATTGAAGTTATTTTCCCCACGAGGGAATCCTATACGGCTAAATTGGTGGGCTCCGATCTGAACACAGATCTGGCACTTTTAAAAGTGGAGGCGAAAGATCTGCCTTTTGTACAATTTGGCAATTCGGATAATGCCCAGATAGGAGAATGGGTTTTGGCTGTAGGATATCCTTTATCCTTAAACTCTACTGTTACCGCGGGAATCATCAGCGCAAAAGGAAGAAGTATTGGTATCATTAACCAGGCAGACCGATCACGCTTTTCTACTTCAGAACCAGTAAGTGGAAATACTGCTATCGAATCGTTTATTCAGACAGATGCGGCCATTAATCCGGGAAATAGCGGAGGAGCTCTTGTAAATACCAAAGGAGAATTAATTGGAATAAATACAGCCATCGCTTCCCAAACCGGAAGTTATGCCGGGTATGCCTTTGCAATACCTGTAAATCTTGCAAAAAAAGTATTGGAAGATCTGAAAACATTCGGAACTGTACAACGGGGAATTTTGGGCGTTTCCTTTCCCTCTCCTGCCGTAGAAGAGCAGTATTTGAAACAACAAGGCCTTGATCCCGGGAAAATTAATGGGGTTTATATTACAGGCGTGCAGAAAGGATCTTCCGCGAATAAGGCCGGTTTAAAGGAAGGAGATATTATTCAAAGCATTGATGGAAATGCGTTACAATCTTCTTCAGAATTTTCAGAGAGAATTGCGCGTCACCGTCCGAATGACCAGATTTTACTCACTTATTTACGTGATGGCAAAAGCAATACTGTGACCGCAACTTTGGATGCAGAACCGAAACAGGAACAACAGGACGCCGTAGCTCTGCAAAAGATTTATGAAAAACTGGGCGCCTCGTTCGAGCCCATTCCCACGGAAATAAAAGAGCATTTTGATATCAGGTCCGGAGTAGTGGTTACAGACGTAATGTCAGGTGGATTTTTTGAAAGAATTGGGATTCCCGAAGGCACCATCATTGTAAATATAAATGGCAAACCAATTAACGACCCCAAAGATATTGATACGGCGCTGCTTTCTTCCCAAACAGGAACAATAAAAATAATGGCCATAGCGCCGGATGGATCGAGGGTGATTTTTAGTTTTTCGTTAGGGACGTAGAGTTGAGGTATTAGGTGTCAGGTATCAGGTGACAGGTATTAGCAATGAGTCCTGAGCCGTGAGCTGTCAATGCTTCTTTGATTATAAGATGGATATCATTTAAAAAAGCTGCCTGGATTAAAATCAGGCAGCTTTTTTTATTCTCCCGAAATTTATTTTTCTATCTTCGAAAAACAATTCCCCTATTTATCTTTTAAATACAAAAAATGCAAAAAGCTATTCTTTTTTTCTGTTGCCTGATCAGTACATCCTGCTTTGCTCAAAAGCAAAAAGCAGATAAACGATTTGATGGATTAGATACTACTTTTGCGAGGGTTTTAAAAGAATGGAATACAGCCGGTTTTGCGGTAGCTGTTGTAGAAAAAGATAAAGTCGTTTATGCAAAAGGATTCGGCTTTGAAGATTATGAAAATAAAAAACCTGTAACGACCAATACTCAGTTCGCCATCGGCTCCTGCACAAAAGCCTTTACGGCAGCTCTTTTAGGCATTTTAAGGAAGGATGAATTGGTTGATTTTGACAAGCCTGTCAGGAATTATTTACCTGAATTAAAATTCTATAATGATGAACTAACTAATAAAGTGACACTCCGGGATATGATGACGCACCGTACCGGTTTACCGCGGCATGATTATTCCTGGTATCTATGGCAGTCTAATTCCACAGATAGTCTATTAAAAAGGATCCAATATTTAGAACCCTCTGCAGGATTGCGGGAAACATGGCAATATAATAACTGGATGTATTTTGCACAGGGAGCAGTAGCAGCAAAGCTTACAGGCAAAAGCTGGAATGACAATATTCGTGAAAAGTTTTTTAGTCCTTTGGAAATGACCCATACAAATCTTTCCTTAAAAGAAAGATTAAGTTATCCGGAAGCTTCAAAAGGATACGCACTAAAAAATGATTCGATCATTCAAAATCTCGATTTTTATGACATTGATGGAATGGGGGCCGCCGGAAGTATCAACAGTACAGTGCTGGATATGTCCAAATGGGTAACTATGTGGATTTTCGACGGAAAATATAAAGGGAAAGAAGTGGTTCCTACCGCATACATTAATGAAGCTAAAAGCTCTCAGATGGTTGTTGGCGGTGGTCTTCCGGGCAAGGACAATCCCGATTTATTCTTTGCTAATTATGGATTTGGATGGTCAATGATTTCCTATCGCGGGCATTACCGGGTAGAGCATGGTGGTAACATCAATGGTTTCAGTGCAAGCACCAGTTTTTTCCCGGCTGATAGTATTGGGATTATTGTATTGACTAATCAAAACGGATCTTCTGTTCCGGGCGTGGTTCGAAATGTTTTGTCCGATAGAATGTTGGGTTTGAAAAGGAGGGATTGGCAAACAACTTTAAAGGCTGCTTCGGACAAAGCAAAAAAAGCGGCGAAAGAAGGAGAAAAAAATATTGTTTCCAATCAAAAGAAGGGAACCCATCCTTCGCATCCTTTAAAAGATTATGAGGGATTGTATAATAATCCAGGTTATGGCACAATTGATATAAGCCTGAGGAACGATTCTCTTTTTGGAAAAGCAGGCCATTTTGATACCTGGCTTCGCCATTATCGTTATGATGTTTTTGACGCATTGATCATTGATAAAAAAGAAGGAATTGATACGGCAGGCTCCGGCATGAAATTTAATTTCAAAACGAATGAAGCCGGCAATATTGAAAGTCTGTCTTCCGAACTTGAACCATCTGTGAAGCCAATTGAATTCATTAAAAAGCCAAAAATACAAGATGGCAATAAAGATAGTCTGAAAGTCTATTTGGGAAAATATGACTTGAATGGTATGGAATTAAAAGTATATTTCAAAGGAGACAGCACCCTGACTCTTTCCGTTCCCGGCCAGCCGGAATATGAATT
>JBBSSE010000137.1:0-6966 GCA_038242375.1 Chitinophagales bacterium | reverse complement strand
TTAAATGAGCAAATTGCAGAAGTGTTATTTTGTTAAAGCCATTCAGAGTTTAATTGAAAAAGCGGATAGCTGTTTTCCAACATCTATCCGCTTCCGGGTATTTAAAAAATGATCTTATTTCTCTTTAGCCATATCGATCATTGCAGTCAATTCAGATACTAATTTATCATCACTGCCGCCAAATCCGACTGATTTAAAACGGGTAACACCTTTCTTATCTACAACAAATTTTGTCGGGATACCGCTTACCTTAAATGATTCCACTACTTTATTATCATTATCCATCAATACATGAAAATCGTATTTATTGGTTGCCATAAAATCAGAAGCACCCTTTTCTTTATTCTCGCCATTTTCCCAGGTATCTATAAATACAAATTTCACTTCAGGGTCATCTTTGTATTTTGTCACCATTTTTTGCATTCCGGGGAAAGAAGCGATACAAGGTCCACACCATGTAGCCCAGAAATCAACTACGACAACTTTGTTTTTCAGATCTTGTAAATTTACTTTTTTGCCATCCAGATCTACGAGACTAAACTGAGGTGCCGTTTCATTCAACATGGACTTTTTCAATTCTTCCACCATTTTGAGATAGCTTTCTCTTTCCAGTTTAGCAATATAGGCATCAAATCCAGCCGCGCTGTTCTTCTTTGCATAAGCCTCTTTTAAAATATCTTTTATTCCGGAAGTAGCTTTCCCCTCTACGACGAATTTTTCCAGTTGCGGAACATATTTATTTGCAGGAAGTACTTTTGAGGCTAGTAATGCATAAGTATTATTTTGATCCGCATTTTCGCTTTTCATAATTTTCAGTGCTCCCTCTTCCGCATATGGAAGACCTTTTTTATAATTACCTAATTTGTATTGCACCATGGCGTATGTATCGGCATACGTAGCAAATGTGCGTTCACGGGACTTTCCCCAGGCCTTTTCACTTTGCGTAGCAGGTTTTTCTCCGGTTGGTTTTTTCCATTCATTCTTTGCCCAGGTTGTCGCCTTTTCTGAAAATTCATCGGCATCTTTCAAATCTTTATCACTCTCCTGAAGTTTCCAGGCTAAACTATTATAGAGTTGTGCCAGGGCATTGCCCTTAATATCATATTTTTTGATGGTGGATTTCAATCCTTCCAAATCATTCTTTGCTGCATATGCATTGGCAAGATTGCTTAGAAAAAATGGTTCCGATTGCTTCATATCTTTCCAGTCAGGATTGGTTTTGATATTCGCGCGTATTTCATCCAGCAATTCCTGCTTTTTATCCAGATCCTTTTCTGCCATAAATTTCTGAGCAGTTTCATTCACGTTCCATTTTCCGTTGGGGAATTTTTCTTTAATAAGACCATTCACGAAATTAGCCTGGGCAGGAAGTTTCGCTAAGGAATATAAGGAGCGCAAGGTGTTATAATCACTTTCATCCTTCAAGCCCTTCTTTACAAAATCCTCTATCTCTTTTTGGATGATTGATGGAGCTTCTTCTTTTTTCACCTGGGAAACCGTACGCAGGTAGGAAAGCAGATTTTCTCTTTTAGCATCGGGATATAATTTGAACTCCTCATTCATGGCCGCAAGAGCTTTGTTCGCATCGGCAGCTTCAATTCCTACCGCCCCGTTGTAACCGCTATAAAAAGTGCTCAAACTCATATTCGCTCCCTTCTTCACTTTATCCCCATCATACAACTGAATCCAGAAACCTTCATTGTTCGCTTTATCAAAATTTCCATCAGCAGAAAAACCAAAGAAAACAAAATTATCGGAGGTGTCTGTTTGCACTGTTCCTAAATATGCATTGCCTGACTTTTTTAGAAGAATATCATGTGCATTTGTACCATTGGGCCCAACCGTATAAACAACACCTTCCACTGTTGCTTTGGTTCCGAGGAGATCATTGGCAGGCGTATATGTAATTGTAATCGGTTCTCCGGCCAATGGATGTTCGGGAGTATATTTTAGATTTTTTTGGGCGAAACTATTTACAGCACTAAAAAGAAGTGCTATAAACAATAGAGTTTTTATTTGCATAGTGATTGTTTTGCTTAAAAATAAGGGTTTTAAGACATTGTTGTGGGAATAAATTTATGAAAATTTAAAAACATGAATATTATAACTTTTAAACTACGCGATGAGAGAGCAAAAGACGTCTCAACCCATTGCTTTCCTTGCGGAGAGGGAATTGAAACCTCTTATTGTGGTAAAAAGACGCCTCACCCCAACCCTCTCCTCCCGGAGAGGGAGCTAAAACCATTAACCATTAAGAGTTCTAAACGATTTATTTCGACAAATAAACTATCTATAAAAGAGATTCCTTCAACAACAAATTACCAAATCCGAAGGAATCTTTCTTTGTGATCTTCGTGTCTTTCTGGTAAAAAAAGAAAAAAAGTAAACCAGGAAGAACCAAAGAGCACGAAGAATCGTAAACGTATCTAACAAAACTGGATTAGGTTTTTTCAATCATTTTAAAAATAAGGTAAATAAGGTTGGGATGCTTGTTGGCTAATTGTTCTACTAAGGTTAAAGGCAGATTAAATTTATCAGTGGGCTTTCTAAAATGAGGTTTTTCCGAAACCTCTTCTCTTTCATTTTTTTTGAGAAATTGAATTATTAACAACCAACCTTAGTAGAAAGATCATGTAATAATATGGTCCAACCTTATTAGCTTATTCTTTGGGAAAAAGAGCCCGAATTTCCACCTTGACTCAAGTTGAAAATTATTGATCTTCTAAAAAAATCCGATGGATTTTCTCTTTGTGCGCTTCGCGTCTTTCTGGTAAAAAAAAAGAAAAAAAGTAAACCAGGAAGAACCAAAGAGCACGAAGAATCGTAAACGTATCTAACAAAACTGGATTAGGTTTTTTCAATCATTTTTAAAATAAGGTAAATAAGGTTGAGGTACTTGTTAACCGGTTGACCTACTAAGGTTGAAGGCAGATTATATTTATTTGTAGCCTTTCTAAAATGAAAACTTTTCACAAAAACCTAATTATATTTTCTCAAAAAAAAAAGCATGCACAACAAGCCTTACTAGTCTCCTAATATGCACTCCAATATTTCAAAAAACGAATTGAAAACATAGTGTTCAATTTGTGAAATTTGTGCTTAAAATTCGTGTTTAAAAAAATATAGAAATCCGAAGGATTTCCCCTTGGTGTTCTTCGCGCCTTGGTGGTAAAATAAAAGAAAAGGCTACCGTTATCGGATAGCCTAAAAAAATATTGCAAACCTGTAAGCCGGATTCTGTTCCCATGAATGAACATGGGCGGTTATCATTTATCTGGCTGTTACATTACTGCAACAGTCTTGCTGCCTACCCTTCCCGACACCGGTAAACCGGAAGTAAGCGGGCAGCTTACCTTGCGAATTCGCAAATCGAAATATACGTGGCATTACAGCACACAAGGTTTACCCTCGAAGTATGTTACCATACTTTGACGTGAGCTCTTACCTCACATTTTCACCCTTACCCCCGCATTTCTGTGAAGGCGGTTATTTTCTGTGGCACTGTCTTCCCGATCCCGATAGCTATCGGGACCGGGACCGGCTGTTAACCGGTGTGTCGCCCTGCGCTGGCCGGACTTTCCTCCTTTAAATTAATAAAAGCGATAACCTGGTTTGCAATGGGACGAAGGTAGTTTATAGTTTGTCGTTTGTAGTTTGTAGTTTTTAGTTAGCTCATAACGATAGGCTGATGGCTCTTACCTGACACCTGATACCTGACACCTGATACCTGATACCTGACACCTGATACCTGATACCGGAAACCTAATACTGAAAAAACACCTCCGTAGCTCCAAATCCAAAATTGGCCATATATTGATTCGCAAAGCTTCTCACCTCCCTTTTCAATTTTAAAATTTCATGAATTTCTGTACGGAGTTTTCCAGTGCCTACACCATGGATGACGATCAAATTTGGTTGCTGATGAGCAACCGCAAGGTTGTAGTATTTTTCGAAATAATTTAGCTGGATATTCAGTATTTCAAAATTGCTTAGGCCGCGCCAGTTATCACTTAGTTTTTCAATGTGCAGATCAATGACAGACTTAGCCTGTTCCAGGTTTTGCTTCACTCTGGATACATCATAAAACTTAGCACCACCGCCATGATAATCCGGAACTACCTCCTCAATCCTTGGAGGATATTTTTCGAAAAGAAGGTAGGAGAAATTGGGTTCATTTTTTAAATGCATTTCCTCAATTTTCTTAAATAATTGTTTTCCTTTTATTTTAACGAATATTTCCGTCTTAATTGCCCTGTTTTTATCCGGAGGGATTAAAGTAAAGTCAAAAGCGAATTTGGGAGAATCATTCATTGCCTCAAAGGACACATCATGCAGATAAAAATCCGTGAAAGGCATCATTGTATTCTGATGATCAAAATCCTGTTTTCCTAAATAGGATAATTCATACGAATATTTATAGGTATCCGGTGTGTGATTCAGGAGATAGATCTTAAACTTTTCTATAACATCATCCAATGCATCTTTTTCATAAACAGGAATAAAGGTCAGCCAGGTTCCTGTGGGTATTTTTTCACTTTGCTGAACTTTTTCTTTGCGGATATTATCTATATAGACTTTTTCCTGTTTCACAGGAAATTTTTTCTTTTCTGTAAACCGTTTAAAATAGGGAAAATCTATCTGATCCATGTAAACCGGAAAGCGTACTCCGTCCACATCTACCAACACCATTTCTTTATTGATTATATCTACAATTGTTCCCTCTTCATTAGAATGAAGAACTAAAATTGTATCTCCTAACTGGTATTTCATTTTGCAAAGATAGGTAGGAGCTGTGAGCAATGAGCTTTGAGCTTCGAGCTTCCGAACTCTGAACTCTGAACTCCGAACGTAGAACTCTGAACTCTGAACTCCGAACTCTGAACTCTGAACTCCGAACTCTGAACTCCGAACTCCGAACTCTGAACTCTGAACTCTGAACTCTGAACGTAGAACTCTGAACTCCGAACTCCGAACGTAGAATTATCGTTCAGGTCGCCAAAATACAAGCGCCCCGACCGTGAGAACTACGAACTCCGAACTACGAACTACGAACTACGAACTACGAACTACGAACTACGAACTCCGAACTTCTAACTCCGAACTTCTAACTCTGCTTTTTGCTTCTTGCCCAGTTTACTATGTTGCTTGCTATAGAGAAAATAAATAACCAGTCCAATTGCTAACCAGATTAAAAAGCGCATCCAGTTGGTGTATCCTAATTCTGTCATCAGGTAAAAACAGCTCGCCAAACCTAAAACAGGAATCAGGGAAAGTTTATTTACAAATGAAGCAATGGTTAAAGAAATCGCTAGTAATACAAAAAGAAAAAAGGGCAATTTATCTTTAAAAACTTCCCAACCTTCTGTAAAGTCAAAAAGACCTATAAAATTATTCCAGAAGAAATAAACTCCAACCAGAAATATAACAGGAACTATAAAGCGGGAATTTATATAAGGGATTTGAAATTTAGGTTTTACATCTGTTTTCTCCCTGGCAGGCAATAATAATACACCGCCACATACTAGTACAAAAGCGAATAATGTTCCGATACTTGTCAAGTCAGTCACCTCTGTAAGATTCATAAAGAGTGCAGGAACAGCTACAAATATCCCAGTAACGATTGTTGCAAAATAGGGTGTTTTATATTTAGGGTGAATACGGCTAAAAGCTTTTGGCAGCAAGCCATCCCGGCTCATGCTCATCCAGATTCTTGGTTGTCCCATTTGAAAAACCAACAGAACACTCGCCGTTGCTATCACCGCAGTAAAAGAAATGACATAACTTATTTTATGCAATCCGACCTGTTGAAAAACGAAAGCCAATGGATCTCCCACCTGTAGTTTTTGATAAGAAACCATACCCGTTAGAACAAGAGCTATAATAATATAAAGAACAGTACAAATAATGAGGGAATAGATCATCCCACGAGGTAAATCCCGTTGCGGATTCTCACACTCTTCCGCTGTTGTAGATATCGCATCAAACCCGATATAGGCAAAGAACACAGCGGAAACTCCTTTCATCATTCCTTCAAAACCATTTGGTAAGAAAGGGCTCCAGTTTGCAGGGGCTACAAAGAAAGCACCCACTAAAATCACTACTAAAAGAATAGCAATTTTAAGTACCACCATCAAATTGGTAGCACGGCGTGTTTCACTGATTCCGACATACACAAGCCAGGTAATTAAAAATACAATTCCAAGAGCCGGCAAATCCGCGATAATTCTAAATCCGCCAATTTGAGGGGCAAATGTCCAGGCCTCATAAGCCACCCGGAGGGGGCGCGACAAATCTGTAATCACCGCGCCATTCGCTAATTCAGCAGCAGCTTCCTTAAAGCCACTGGAAGCGCTAAAATAATCCGTTGTTAATGCCGCCGGAATATGAATATGAATCCCTTCCATTAAGTTTACAAAATATTGGCTCCAGGAAATGGCGACTGCAATATTTCCAATGGCATATTCCATTAACAGATCCCAGCCAATAATCCAGGCGACCAGTTCACCAAATGAAGCGTAGGCATATGTATAAGCACTACCGCTCACCGGAATTCTTGAAGCAAATTCTGCATAACATAAAGCAGAAAACCCACAAGTAACACCAGTAATTACAAACAAAAGAGAAACCCCCGCGCCACCATGAAACGCCGCGTTTCCAATTGTAGAGAAAATACCCGCGCCTACTATCGCCGCAATACCCATTGCTACCAGGTCGCGTAATTTCAATACTTTCTTTAGTCCCGATCCGGAATGTGTTGCATCAGAAAGACCGGTTTGTGCGTCAGCTAGTATGGAGGTAATACTTTTTTTACGAAAAAGAGGATTAGACATGTTATGTAAAACTTTGCATGAATTTGAAGAAAATAAATTTATCGAAGATGGAAAGATAAATATGTTAAAGAGAAAAAAGGCATCCTGCTAAAAAAAAATATAAATCACCCCGGATAAAGGATGAAAAATGATCCAT
>JBBSSE010000136.1:0-6972 GCA_038242375.1 Chitinophagales bacterium | reverse complement strand
CAGCTTTATTTGATCGTTTTCTTTTTGCTTTTTTTCTTCCACTCCTCTTTTCATGAGACCTAAAGACCAAATTAGTAGTCCGACAGTACCGACCAGCAGATTACTTTTTATTAATCCCGGAATTGGATTGTCAATCCAGACCTTTTCAAGAAGTAAAAAAACAGATCCAATCATTATCAGGACAAATCCGATTTTTTCAGCGAGGTTGGTACTTTTCATTTTTGTAAAGTTTTGATCATTTATAATATCCAGGAAGTCATTTCCCGTCCAGTCCCCTATGGCCATAGAGAGCAGCTAAATAAATTTAAGATTCAAATTACGAACTAAAGTTGAAAAAAAATTAGTTCGCTGAAACGCATACCTTCCGGACCCAATAAGATTACTAAAGTTCAAAGTGCTTCAATATTGCAGTTTAAAACTTTGGATGAGCGTATCTCTGCTATAATTTCATCCGCAGTTTCTTCTGAGTTATATGCGCCAAAAAGAGATTCCATGGATGTAGTAGTGTCGAATTTATCCGATTTCAAAGATTGAGAAAGTTGGGAAATAAGATCAAGCTTGCTATGCGAATTTAGATTCTTGAGAACGCCGAAATAATAATCAGCAGTACTTTTATTTTTAGCAGGAGAACTCATTTTTTTTGTTTTATCAAATTTACGAATTTTAGAACAACTCAAATTCTAACTGTCGAGCGTTTTCTAAGTTGCTTAAAACTGCCGTTACCCCCTACAAAAAAAAAGGCACGAAACCCATCCGGTTCCGTGCCTTTCCTATAAAATATTAAAGAGATCTACTTAGAAGGTTCCAATGCTTCTTTCAGTCTGTCTGATACATCCTGCAAATGAAGTTTTGAAGCCGGGTCAGTTGTTTTTGGCAATGCAGTACGGATATCCGCAAGCAGTCCTCTTACATGTCCTTTTACAATAGATAAATGATCCATTGAATTAATGTCCGGACCGGCAGCACCACGGAAAGCTGCAGCCATTGCGCCAGCGGCACCCTGGTTAGATGGTTTCAATATGGCGATCATTTTTTCAGCATACATCTTTTGAAGATTACGTCTGTAAATGTCGATCGAATGGCCGGTTTTTAATTCGCTGAATATACCGGATTTAAGGTCATTAAAGAGTTCAGTAGCCGTATATGCCTGTGCTGGTGAATAGGCTTCAAAATCCAATAATTTGGAGATCGTTGAACTGCTGATTAACCTGGACAACTGGGCGTTTTGAAGTGAAGCAATTGTCTTCATATCACCTGTTCCGATGAATGAATAAAGCTTTTTATCCATTAACCATGTTGGGGTTGTAAATAATTGAGCCTGCAAGAAACTAACGGCTTCTTTTTGTTTGGATTTTGGTACAAAAACGACAACAGGTTTTGCCTGCTCTACCATGCTTGGTGTGTTATAAATTCCGGCAATATTTTTTGTAACATGACCCATATAGCGTCCAAACTGGCCAACTAACTGTCCGTAGATCGTAGTTGCATTTGTGTATCCTTCATCCGGGGTTTTGGTCCACTCAAGAATATTCGGCATGATCCTCTTTAGATTCTTAATACCATAAGCACTTGCGGTCATTGAATTATCACCAAGATCTTCATTCTGATTGCGTGGATCGTTCGGATCTGATTCTGTTCCGAAAATCAATCTTGGATTTTTTGCAAGACGCTCGCTTACTAATTTGTTCAGGTATGCGGTTTCATCTTTAGCGGATTTAAACTGAGGCATCCAGCGGTAAGCCCACTCAATCGCCCATTTGTCGTATTCACCGATGCGTGGGAACATTCCTTCCTCTCCTACTTTATCTTCCGGCTGTGCTACGTAGTTAAAACGGGCGTAATCCATGATAGAAGCAGTGTGGCCATTTTCTTTCAACCATTTTGCATCTCTTAATTTTTCTACCGGTGTAGCGGCAGAAGAACCAAAATTATGACGCAAACCTAATGTATGTCCTACTTCATGTGAAGAAACAAAACGGATCAATTGGCCCATTAATGCATCATCAAACGTCATTTTCCGTGCTCTTGCATCTGTTGGAGACCCTTGGATGAAATACCAGTTCTGTAATAATTCCATAACATTATGGTACCAGTTGATATGCGTTTCAAGAATTTGTCCACTGCGTGGATCGTTTGTGTGCGGGCCACTTGCGTTAGCAATAGAAGACGGCTTGTAAACGATCGCTGAATTTCTCGCATCATCTATGCTCCAGGTAGGATCATTCAGAGGTGCTTCTTTTGCAATGATTGCATTTTTAAAACCTGCTTGCTCAAAAGCTACCTGCCAGTCATTCACTCCCTGGATTAAAAATGGAACCCATTTTTTAGGTGTTGCAGGATCAATATAATAAATGATCGGATTAGCTGGTTCTACCAGTTCTCCTTTCAGGTATTTTTGAACATCTTCCGGCTTTGGCTCAAGCTTCCAGCGTGTAGCCATTGTAATTCTTTTTACTCCTTGTGGATTCGCGTCGAAGTCAACATTTCCGGTTGCAAAATAACCAACACGTGGATCGAAATAACGTGCCTGCATCGGCTCCTTTGGCAATAAAACCAGCGAGCTGTTCAGCTCATAGGTGGCAGGGGATGCGCTTCCACCCATACTCGGCGGAGCACCTGGAATTGAAGGAGGAGATTTCATATACGTTTTCACTGTACGGATCTCTATATTCATCGGGAATGCTTTCAATTCCTCTATGTAAGACCTGTCCTTTAACTGCGCAGTTAAGTTCAATGATCTTTTTACGCGGCTATCGAAAAAGAGAATATCATTATCTCCATCGATATAATCTGTTACATCAAAAACGACAGAAGAATCTTTCGCAAAAGAAGCAATGGCAAAAGATGCCTCCAATGGTTGTAAGTTAGAATTCATCAGGGAACGATACATCCCATCCGCAGTAGTATCACTGGATATTTCCGCATGCGATATACTTCTAAGGAAAACTTTGTTATTTGGTCCTTTTTCAAACTGGATCACGCTTTTTCCAATCTGATCGCCACCATATCCCATGGTAGAAACTCTGCCACCTGCTGCGCCCTTGGACATTCTATTCACAACGAGGATATCCCTGTTCAGGATGGAGTCATTTATCTCAAAATAATATTTGTCTTCTACCTTATGGATTTTAAAAAATCCGGTAGCAGAAATTGCTTTCTTAGTGATCACCTTATCATAAGGTTGTGGCTCACCTTTTTTCATTGGTGGAGTTGGTCTTTTGGTAGTGTCCGCTGCAGCAGTTGTATCTTTTGCAGGAGGAGTTCCCGGCAGTTTCCTTTGTGCAGTACAACTCATTGTCATCAATGCTGTTGAAACTACCAAAATGGAAAGTCTTACATTTTTCATTTTTCTGTTTTTATTTAAGTCTGATTGATTTATGTTTTGGTACAATTTATATACGTTCCGTATAAGTTTTAGTCAATAATCTGCGTGAAAAAACGATTTATTTAAACACGGTTTTGATAAAATTGATGGACGGCGAATATTTTTTTTTATTTTATAAAAAAGGGAGTGCATCACACACTCCCCTTCTATATTTTACATCCGGATTCAATGAATCCTGATCAATTAATATCCAAATATTTCTTCGAGAGAAACCGTTTGAACGTCCCCTATTTTCTTGAGGTCTTCCATTTTCACTTTGTCTTTTGAAGCCACTACACAATATGTATATGCTTTGTTGGCCAGGTCTGTATCGTGGAACTTTTTAATGTCTGAAAAAGTAATCTTATCTGCTTTCGCATAAAGTTCTTTTCTTTCATCTCCTGTATAGCCTTTTTTCAAACCTCCGAGGTAATTGAAAATAATACCGTCTTTCACGATTCTTTCTGTTTCAATATCCTTTTTAAAGGCATCTACTGCAAGGGTATAACCGCGTTCAGATTCCGGCAAAGTATTCAACAATTCATTCATAGCACTGATTGCTTCATTCATTTTATCTGCCTGGCTACCAACGTAGGCCATAGCCGTAAACGGATCTTCCTTTTTGGAAGGAGAAATATATCGTGCACTGGTTGAATATGCAAGTGCTTTGGATTCACGGATCGTCTGGAAAACAATGCTTCCCATTCCACCGCCAAAATAATTATTAAAGATACTTACCAAAGCTTCCTCGGATGCATCAAAAGGCTTGATGTTTCTTGTCCAGAAAACTTCACTTTGAACCATATCATAATCAGCAAAAAGCACTTTGTTTTTATCCTGTTTGTTGTATGCAAAGGAGATTTTCTCCGGTGCCTTTGTAAAGGCTGAAGGCAATGAATGCTTCTTTGTGATCGTTTGAACAAACTGATCCATTGGCTTTGGTCCATAATAAATAATGGTATGCTCATAATTCATTAAACGGTGTAACTGATTTACGAGTTCAGTGGATTTCAACTGATTTAATTCATCATTACTCATTACAGTATTAAACGGATTCTTTGCACCAAACTGAGCGTAACTTCTCAATCCTGCAGCTATAGCTCCTTTGTTCAACTTACTGTTTTCTCTTGCTTTCATCCATCGTCCTTTCAAAGAAGTAAGCGCTGCTTCATCCGGTTTCACGTCTTTTAAAATATCTTCAAGAAGCGATACAGCTTTATCAAAATTTTCCTGTAGTCCGCTGATACTGATGGTTGTATTTTCTGTACCCACGCTGATGTTGTAATTGCAGGCAATATCATAAAACGCTTTGCTGATCTGCTCTGCAGAAAGTTTATCTGTTCCTAAGAACTGTAGATATTCCACTGCATTACGAAGGGTTGGATTGCTCCATGAACCAATATCAAAACGGTAATACAAATTGAACAGTTCATTGTCCTTATTCTGTACATATAATACATCGGCGATTCCTGCTTTTCCACGGGAAATCTCTTTGTCATAATCAAGCCATTGTGGTTTGATATTACTTACAGCCATGGCAGAAACTTTCTCCACAAACGGAGATGCTTTTCCGGCATTTGTTTCTACCGGTGTAATGGCAGGTTTTTCAACCTTTACATTGTCCTTATCTACACCTTTTCTTTTATTAACAACTACATAGTTTTCACCAAAATATTTATTGGCAACCTTTACAATACTTTCTTTTGTCACTTTACTCATATCATCCAAAGCAGAAACTTCTCCCTTCCAGTTTGTGCCTTTACTATGAATATAAGAGTTCAATAAAGCACCCATGCGGGCATCATTATTATCTGTGCTTCTAAGTTCGCCTAGTTTAAAATTGGCAACAATTGATTTTACTAAAGAGAAATCAAAATCTCCCGATTTAATCTTATTTAATTCATTCAATAAAAGTGGGCGAAGTTCTTCCAATGTTTGTCCTTCTTTAGGAGAAGCTGACAACACAAACAAGCCGTAATCTTTTAATTGTTGTAACCCAACTCGTGCACCCTGTACTTTCTGATTTTTATTCAGATTGATATCAAATAAACCCGCAGAACCATTGTATAATAACTGGCTGATAACGCTTAAAACGAGGGCATCATCTGTTCCGGAAGCCGGCGTTCTATACGCCATCATGAAACTTTCTGAACTTGGTCCGAAAACATCTTTTTCTACAACAGAGGCAATTGGTTTTTCAGGAGCCGGATTATACAAATCAAATGGCTTTGATTTCATGTAAGAAAAATGCTGATCAATTTTCTTTATAACCTCATCAGAATTAAAATCTCCTGAAAGGATAATGGCCATATTATTCGGCACATAATATTTATCATAATAAGCCTGGATCGCTTTAATAGAAGGACTCTTCAAATGCTCAATTGTTCCAATGGTGGTTTGCTGACCATAATTATGCGTCGGAAAAAGATTGTACAACAACACCTCATAGGCTTTGCTACCATCATTATCCAAAGAGCGGTTTTTTTCTTCATACACTGCTTCCAATTCTGTGTGGAATAAACGGATAACCGGTTTACGGAAACGTTCTGCCTGAATAATCAGAAATTTATCCATAGAGTTGGAAGGAATATCCTCTTCATACACTGTTTCTTCATACCAGGTATGAGCGTTTGTACCTTGTGAACCAAGATTACTCATCAATTTATCATACTCATTGGCAATAGCATATTTCGATGCTTCACCGGACAAGCGATCAATTTCAGCATAAGCTGTTTTCCTTTTTGCAGGATCCGTTATGGTTGTATATTTCTCATACGCTTCCGTGATGGAATCGATGTAAGGCTTTTCCTTCTGCCAATTCAACGTACCAAATTTATCGGTTCCTTTAAAAAGGATATGCTCGAGGTAATGCGCAAGGCCTGTGTGCTCCTTCGGATCAGTATTGCTGCCGGCCCTTACAGCAACGTTCACTGCTATACGGGGTTCCTTTTTGTTTTCTGTAAGAATGACTGTTAAACCATTTTTCAGGGTATAAAACCTTGCTTTGATGGGGTCATTGTTTACATACTTATATGTATAACCATTCGCAGTGGCTTGTTTCCACGAATGGTCTGTCTGCGCACTAATCTTAAAAGAAGTGGCAGTAAATACAAAGAGAAATAAAAATTTATAAAAATTCATATAGTGGTTTGATGTTTAAAATGTTAGGGTTATTTATTCCTCTTTTCATATTCAGCCTTCGCTGAATCCAAAAGTTCAATAAACTTCTTGATGTTTTGATCATATCCGTACCCTTCTGCTACGAGGCGTTTTTCATCTCCATCGAGGAAGAAGTAATACGGTTGGGTATTGGCATTGTAAACACTCACCTGCAGATCGGCATTTTTGTCGCCCATATCCGTTATTTGTTTACCCAATGCTTTTGAAAAATATTGTTCACCTGGTTGTAAATCCACATCTCTGTGTACATCTACATATAATGAGGCGATCACAAAATTATCTTTTAAGCGGCGCATTACTTCCGGATCACTCCAGACAGAGCCTTCCATTTTTCGGCAGTTTACACAGTTAATACCGGTAAAGTCCAACATTAACGGCTTCTTTAATTTTCTTGCAACACCCAATGCTTCATCATAATCGAAATACGT
>JBBSSE010000135.1:0-7004 GCA_038242375.1 Chitinophagales bacterium | reverse complement strand
CTACTCTTAGTAAAAGAACAGGAATTTTTTAAGAGTGGTCAAATTTGTATGTCGCGGGAACCCTTTTTTCTTCTAATGTATTGACTTATGGTATGGTCGAAAACCATCTCTCACAAAACTCTTACGAATGAATTTCAGCAAAAAAATGATTAATTCAAAACTTAAAAACGATTAAATGACTTTTAATGCAATCGACCTGATCGTAATCATTGTTTTCTTTCTAAGCTTGATAGTCGTGGGTGTTAAGTCTTATTACAAAAGTAAAAACTCAGAGGATTATTTTGTGGCGGGCGGACAGTTGCCCTGGTGGTTAGCAGGTATTTCTCACCACGTATCCGGGCATAGCGGGGCAGTATTTGTTGCTTATGCAGCGGTTTGTTATACGCATGGTTTCACGATGTATATCTGGTGGGCCTTTCCGGTAGCTTTGGTTATTACAGGCAGTGCAAAAGTTTTTCCGGTTTATTGGGTAAGATTAAGAAAGAACTTTCATATTCAATCTCCGCTTGAGTATCTAAAAGTGAGATATAATCTGGCTACACAGCAGATCGTAGCGTGGTCAGGTGTATTGCTCAAAGTCTTTGACGTAGGAGCCAAATGGGCTGCTATCGGTATTTTACTGAAGGTAGTGGCCGGAATTCCAATGACGACCGGTATCCTGGTTTCAGGAGTCGTTACGATCATATATGTCACTTTTGGAGGATTGTGGGGCGTAATTGTAACTGATTTCATACAGTTCATTGTACAGGTGCTTGGCGGTATTGTTATGTTCGTATTGGTTGTAAACAGACTTGGAGGATTAGAGTCTATTACCGGAATCTGGGACCAACTTCCACCGGATCACAGTAAATTGTTTAATGACCCATATACAGCCGCTTTTGTCGGGGTTATGTTCTTTCTTTATTTTTTGAGTTATAATGGGGGTAGTTGGAGTCTCGCTACAAGGTATATTTCTTCCCCCAGTGAAAAAGAAGCCACTAAAGCAGCCCGGCTTTCGGGTATATTATATTTTATCTGGCCATTGATCTTATTCTTTCCGATGTGGGCAGCACCGGTCATTATACCTGGTCTGGAAAACCCCAGTGAATCGTACGGGTATCTAATGCTGGAAATATTGCCCCAGGGAGTAATCGGGCTGGTTATAGCTTCCCTGTTTGCTGCTACTATGGGTATGACCTCTTCTGATGTAAATACCATTGCAGCAGTAATTACAAGAGACATACTTCCGGTAGTTTCCAAAAAATTTGTCAACGATAAACATGCCTTGCGCACAGCAAGAATCACCACGTTTCTTTTTACCCTCGCTACATTGGCCATTGCCTTGAATTATGAGCAGTTCGGAGGTGTTTTGGGACTTATTGTAAATTGGTTTGCGGCGTTATTAGGGCCTACGGCTATGCCTTTGATATTTGGATTATTACCGGTATTTAAATCCTGTGGTCCTAAAGCAGCTATTTCTTCTATTATAGCAGGGCTTATAACTTTCGCTGTTACCAAAGATATTGAAATGAATAGCCTTGCTTTGGAGGTAGGCTTACCTACTATGGTTTCGGCAATTGTATTTATCGGTTCGGGATTGTTAACTAAAAAGGTTCCTGAAAAAGTAGAGAATCTGATGGTCTCCTTAAAAAAATCAACTCAAGAAGTCAAATAATGGGGAATGTACTAAATAAAATAAATCAATCAATCGCCTGTGAAAATTGTATCACAGGAGAGGTGGAGGAAATAATTATTCGTGAGAGTATGGTTATGGATATTTCCAAAATTGAAAGTAAAAGAAGTCTTCCTTTAATTGGCCCTGGCTTAATAGACTTACAAATAAATGGTGTTAATAAAATTGATTTTAATGTTCCTTCTTTAACCGTGGAAAATATTTTATCCGCAACTGAATATTTATTAAGCCAGGGAGTAACTTCTTATTTCCCCACAATCATTACAAATTCAGACGAGGCTCTTTCCACCATTCTACGTACTTTCCATAAGGCATGTATATCAAACGAAATCGTCCGGGATTGCATAGCCGGAATTCATCTTGAAGGACCCTTTATATCTCCAAAAGATGGTGCCAAAGGTGCCCACGACGAAAGATATATAAAAGCTCCGGATTGGCATTTATTTGAAAAGTTCCAGGAAGCGGCAGGTGGAAGAATTAAAATAATCACCATAGCTCCTGAGTGGGAAGGCTCAGAACAATTCATCAAAGAATGTCTGAAAAACGGTGTCATTGTTTCCATAGGACATTCTTTAGCGAATTCAGTCCAAATTGAAAATGCGGTAAAAGCGGGTGCAACGATGTCAACCCATTTAGGCAATGCTGTTCCTCTTTTATTACCCCGGCATCCTAACCTGATTTGGGATCAATTAGCTGCAGAAGAATTATATACCTGCCTTATTACAGATGGCATACACATTCCTGATTCTTTTATCAAAACAGTCCTGAAAGTTAAAGGGGACAAGACGCTTATCATTAGCGATGCTACTTGTTTTGCCGGAATGCCCCCGGGAGAATACAAAAGTCATATTGGTGGCACCGTTGTTTTGGACAGTGAAAAAAGAGTTTCTCTCAAAGGCTCGGGTGGATTATTAGCAGGTGCCGCTAAAACGTTATTGGAGAATGTAGAAACGTTGATTAACCGTGAAATATGCACTCTAAGCGAAGCCTGGAAAATGGCTTCAGTAAATGTGGCCAATATGCTTTCGACATGCGATAGCTCTTTTGTTTCTGAAAAAGACCTGGTAATATTTGATTTAAAGGATAATAAAATATTGATTCAAATGGTCATTAAAAATGGAAAAGTGGTTTTTGAACAATAAATTTTTAAACTATAAACACTGAAATAATTCATTATGGAAAAAAAACATGTTGGTTTTGGAATTGTCGGTGCGGGAATGATTGCTCATTTTCATGCACAGGCAATTGCACAAATTGAGAAGGCAAAGTTGATCGGTATTTATAGTATTAATAAAATCAAATCAGAGCCTTTTGCAGAAAAACATAATTGCACAGCATTTGATACATTGGAAGAAATGCTGGCTCAACCCGAAATAGACATCATCTGCATTTGTACTCCTTCCGGCATTCATCTGGAGCCGGCTTTGAAGAGTATTGAAGCAGGAAAACATTGCCTCATAGAGAAACCGTTGGAAGTAACCCTCGAAAGATGTGATCAGATAATAGACGCAGCAAAAAAAGCGGGTGTGAAAATAAGTGTCATTTTCCCTTCCCGTTTTTATGAGAATAGTAAAAAACTAAAACAAGCTATAGATGAAAATAAGTTTGGTGATTTAGTGTTAGGAGATGCATATGTAAAATGGCACAGAACTCCTGAATATTATCAATCAGGCAAATGGCGCGGAACCTGGGAATTTGATGGTGGCGGTGCCTTGATGAACCAGGGAATTCATTCTGTTGATTTATTGCAATGGTATATGGGAGACGTCGAATTTGTCCAATCAATAACCGGAAACTTCCGGCACAAGAATATTGAAGTAGAAGATACCGTTGTATCTACGGTGAAGTTTGTCAACGGCGCGCTTGGCACCATTGAATGCTCTACAGCGGTTTTTCCGGGAGCATTGAAACGCCTGGAGATTATGGGTACAGAAGGTACAGCCGTAATGGTAGATAACGATTTGATAGAATGGAAATTTGTCAATGAAAAGGAGACAGGTGATACAGAAAATGATAAAAACGGTGCTGAGAATGAATTGACAGGTGGCGCTTCAGATCCCGGTAGTATCAGTTTTATCGGTCATCAAAAACAAATAGAGGATATGATCCATTCAATCGAAACAGGTAATGATCCCCTGATTGATGGAAATGAAGGCCGGAAGTCAGTTGAAATTGTTCTGGCGATATATGAGAGCGCTAAAACAGGGAAAAGGATTACACTACCATTTGAACAATAAATAATATCAATACTACAAAATAAACAAGGACATGTCAAAAATTAAAGAATTTATGGAAAATAAGTTAAAAGTGAAAGTTTTTGAAACCAGGTTGAAAATGGGGAAAGAGGCAGCAAGGGATGTAAGTATCAAAATAAAAGCATTATTAGAAAATCAGGAATTTGTGAATATCATTTTTGCTTCTGCTCCGTCACAAAATGAATTTCTTGCTTCTTTAATTGAAGAAACGGGGATTAAATGGGACAGGATAAATGCTTTTCATATGGATGAATATGTTGGTCTGGACGAAGATGCTCCCCAAAGGTTCAGCCAGTTTTTAAAAGAAAATATTTTTGATAAAGTTCCATTTGGAGAGGTGTACTATATGAATGGAAACAATGGCGATAGCGCTTTCGAATGTCGGCGGTATGCCGGTTTATTAGAACGCAATCCTCCGGATATTGTGTGTATGGGCATTGGAGAAAATGCGCATATTGCCTTTAATGATCCTCATGTAGCTGATTTTTATGATCCGCTCTTAGTGAAGGAGGTTAATTTAGATGAAGTCTCCCGTCAACAGCAGGTAAATGATGGATGCTTTACAGAATTTGAGTTGGTGCCTGAGACGGCTATCACCGTTACTGTGCCTGGGCTGCTACAGGCAAAAAATATATATTGCATTGTGCCCGGACTTAACAAATCGAAGGCAGTTTATCATACAATTAATAGTGCGATTTCAGAAGGATTTCCATCTACGGTTTTAAGGAAACATGAAAATGTTATTTTGTATCTTGACAAGGAAAGTGCCTCCCAATTATAATTTTTTTTTAACCCTATAATTTAAATATTTTATGGTTTTTAAAACTATGAGAACATCTTCTTTCTTTTTAATTTTTCTTACAATTATAAATATTGGTTGTGTAAATAAGAAACAACAGAAAAATTCATCATCACACTTAACTCATTTGATCGTATTGGATCCCGGGCATTTTCATGCAGCCTTATTACAAAAATCAATGAATGAGAAGGTAGATTCTACAGTCTACGTCTTCGCACCAGATAGTCCTGACGTTCATGCATATAGCGCTTTAATAAAAGGCTACAATAATCGTCAAGATAATCCGACTGGCTGGAATGAAATCATTTATACAGGGCGTGACTACCTTGAAAAAATGATCAGTTCAAAACCGGGTAATGTAGTAGTGATTGCAGGAAACAATAAACTGAAAACAAATTATATTTATAAATCTGTGGATGCAGGTTTAAATGTTTTGGCAGATAAGCCAATGGTCATAACAAAAAGTGGTTTTAATAAGTTGGTAGAAATTTTTGCCACCGCTAAAAAGAACAGGTTGCTGGTGTACGATATCATGACAGAACGTTATGAGATCACTAATTTATTACAAAAGGCATTTATGCAAATGCCGGAGGTTTTTGGAACATTAGAAGTTGGTACGCTGGAGGATCCTGCCGTTTCTTTGGAAAGCAAACATTATTTTTTTAAGGAAGTATCCGGATCGCCCATTGTTCGCCCGGATTGGTACTTTGATGTGGAGCAGGAGGGCGAAGGAATTGTGGATGTAACCACGCACCTGGTAGATCTTGTTCAGTGGGAATGTTTCCCGGAAGAGAACCTTGATTATAAAAAGGACATACAAATATTGACGGCAAAACGTTGGGCGACCATTCTAACTCCAACTCAATTTAAGAAGGTAACTAAAAAAGATAACTATCCTGAATTTTTAAAAAAAGATATAAAAGATAGTTTGCTGTATGTGTATGCAAATGGTGAAATAAATTATAACCTTAAAGGTATTACTGTAAGGGTAGCAGTTCGCTGGGATTTTGAAGCACCCGCAGGCTTAAAGGATACCTATTATTCAAAGATGCGTGGAACTAAGGCGAATCTGATTATCAGGCAGGGTAAAGAGCAACAATTCAAACCAGTGCTTTACATAGAGCCTTTAAAAAAAGAAGGACTTACAGAATGGAAGCATTCTTTAGAAAAGGCATTTTCTGATCTTCAGAAAGAGTACCCTGGTATAGAATTGGGAGAAGAAAAAAATGGATGGAAAGTGATCATTCCTGATCAATATAAGAAAGGGCATGAAGAGCACTTTGCATTAGTGATTAAAAAGTACATTCAATACCTGGAGGAAGGTAAAATGCCTGAATGGGAAATCTCAAATATGTTAGCCAAATATTATACAACCACAGAGGCGTTAGAAAAGGCTTTAGGTAAATAGATTTGTGCCTAAAACAATTTGATTTAAAGAACCAGGTTGGCTTGTATTGTGTCTTGTTCGATGCTGATTAATATTCTGACGAAACGATTACTAATCTGATGGTTTGCTTTTAAAGATGAGAAATCCTGGTTAGGTAAAAATTTTCTATAAATGAATATTCAGAGAAGGCAATAGCTTTATTACAAATTAATTCCCGGATAACACAGCAGCATGCTATGGATTAATTATTACAGGTAAAGATGAAGGCGAAGAAATTGATCGGGAAGGAGGAGGGATTTGGAAAATAGAATGTCATTTTAAAACGACAAGAAAATAAAAGAGCTCTGGTACAAAAGCATCCGGAGCACTTGGGGAGTTCAGAACTGGATATAGAAGGTGGCCATATTCAATCCGTTGTATGGAGTGAACTCTTATGCTTTTCTAATCTGTATTGCATTGCAAAACCTTTGTGTTAATTTTAACGGGACTATAATGATTTTTCTACAAAACTTTAAGAGTATAATAAAAAACATCAGTTATATTTTTAGTATTTTAAACTTTTTAAATAAAATTATTCTGCATGATAGAAAAGAACACTTCTTCACGAAGAGACTTTATTAAAAAATCAGCCGTTTCTCTCGCTGTTTTTTCTATTGTTCCCCGATTTGTTTTGGGTGGAAAAGGATTTATTCCTCCCAGTGACCAACTAACTAAAGCGGTAATTGGGGTGGGTGCTATGGGACGCAATCACTTTGCTTATGAAGGAACCCGTACCATTGCTATTTGTGATGTAGATAAAATACATCTTCAAATGGCTACCCAAATGCTTGGGAATGGAGTAAAAACATTTCATGATTTCAGGGAACTTATTCAACTCCCTGAAGTGGACAT
>JBBSSE010000134.1:0-7007 GCA_038242375.1 Chitinophagales bacterium | reverse complement strand
GCTGTCAATATTCTTCAATAATTCTTTTGCCTGCCACTCATAAGGAATGCTATCGAATACAGACGCCTGGAGTTGCATAGTTTCAAGTCCATTAATTGATTTCTTTTCTTCTTTTGCTATTTTAAGAATTTCCTGTTCTACTCCTGTTGGGGAAGTACAATTCATCATCCTGGGATAAAGTAAGGCTACCAAAAAATAAGGCTTCGCTTTTTGAAAAAGCATCATGGGCATTTTAAGTGTATCTGAAAAATAAGATTCCAATCTTTTATAATCTTCTGGTGTATATAAATCCTTCAGGGTTTTACCACCTTTCATATTCATATACATTATGCCACTAAGCATCACCGTTGGGTCATCCATATCCATTTCCATATAAATGGTATCCACCGATCTTATGACGCTTTTTAAAGCATCACTGAAATGAATATCCTCTTTGCATAAGAGATGAAATGTTCCAAAAAGAAAGCTGGGTTTCTTCAAATCCTTCCCGCTTACTTTCCACAACAGGGTATTGTTATCCGGATTTTTTACCCAATCCTTTTGGCCTTGTGCATTGCAACTTGCAAACACAAAGAGAATGCTTAAACTAATTAAATATATTTTCATTTTTTGAGCGCTTTTTGATTTTTGGCTGTGAAGATAGGGAATAGGTTGAATGTTGAATACTGCGTATTGAAAATTTTATGTTATAAGCTTCGCGCATAAATCCGAACTTATAGATAACTTCTTAAAACGTTGCCTTTAAAAAATAGCTTCTTTGCCATTTTGCCGAAAGATTCTGTCACCCCTTTGGGGTTGGCTTCCTGGCTGGCTAATGATACTATAATCATATCACCCTTGCAGGGTTTTGGAAGGGATCAATGGAATAGAAATATTTTAAAGAGATCCGGAATAAAGTTGAAGTGGGATGGGCGATTTGCGGTCTGAACGATTCCATAAAGGATCTATTCGTTTCTTTACAATTCAGAATTAATTCCAGACTTAACGCATTAGATTCAGGGACTGGCTGGGTTCTAAAAAATACGTAGTATTTTCTCTTTGTGTACTTCGAGCCTTTGAGGTTAATTTTTTTATTTAAAAATGTCTCTGTGACGGAACCGAGAACTGATAAATAAATTAAAGTTTTATCCTTAAAACACATGCTGTGACTTGTAGGAATATTTCAAATTAAAAACCTCAAACTACTATATAACTTCATAAGAACACTGCGGTGCCCCGATTCGTGTCTCACGAATCGTATTGCTTTTGGTTGTTTAGATAGTTTTTGATTTTTAAATAAGATTAGAGTTAAAAAAAATCTAAACGTCTGCTAATTCATTGCAGAAATTCGTGAGACACGAATTTAGGCGGCTCGGGGAATTGACAGTTTTAAGAGTCGTGCACGCATCGGGATTTTCAGCTAAATATTTTTAAATTATTGACCTAAAATCGGAGAACCCCGCTGGAACAACCGAATTACAATTAAGCAGGTGGATTAGAAATTAGCTGTCGGTAACGGAGGTCAGACAGTGGTTTTCTCTTTGAAATTTGTGAAAAAAAATGATAAAGACGGTAACCGGACCTTCGGAACCGATCTATACCCTAAAATTCTAAGTTCAACTTCTGTATAAAGTGAAAGTTATTATCCTCAACACACAGGCCATGACTTGTTGGAATACTTCTATATAACTCCTTAAGAACACTGCGGTCGCCCCGATTCGTGTCTCACGAATCGTACTGCCCGCAATTGTTTAGAACATTCTGATTTTTAAACAAGACCTGATTTATGGCCAGAAAAAAAATTAAATGCCTGCTAATTCACCAAAGGAAGGAAATTCGTGAGACACGAATTTAGGCGGCGCAGCGGGATCATGAACCTTGAGCTGCAAGTACTGCTAATTCACCAAAGGAAGGAAATTCGTGAGACACGAATTTAGGCGGCGCAGCGGGATCATGAACCTTGAGCTGCAAGTACTATAAATTATTCCAATAATCTAAAGCTTAAAGCCGTGCGGCAATTTCGAAGTATATGGATGTACTTTTGAATTGCCTCCAGCTTTAGCTGGAGGTATCAAAATCTTTAGTAATCCGGGCTTTAGCCCAAATTTTTTGCTTTTCTATTCGTTTGCTAAATTCTTCTGCTAATATTTTAAATTTTCCCTAAAACCAGTATTGGGCTAAAAATCTTTTATTTTATTCCATTATTCCACAGGCTGAAACCATGGGGCAATTCAGAAGAACTTTGTAATCTATGAAAGATTTCATCCAAAGAAATTTATCTACTTCTGCCACTTAATAAATACATCGCCGATGCTGGTGTTGCTGGCAGGCCAAAATGCGTCTGCTTCACCAACATTAGTTTAATTATTTGCATCGTGTGCTTTTTCATTTCTAACGCTGATTGATAATGGTAAAAATAATTTGGACTTTATGATAGTATCTAAAACCATGTGACAATTTATGAGAATACGGAAGTCCTTTTGAATAGCCTCCGGCTTTCACTGGGGGAATCAATCGCTCTACTCATCGGGCTTTAGAGCCCAAATTTTGTATTTGCTTTATTCAGGTTTTTACACCATCGTGATCTCTGAAGAAAATCGTTCAGGCCACTGAAAAGAAACGTTCCAACCGGCATTACGACTTCAATGTTATTCTGCTCAAAACACAGGCCGAGCCTTGTTGGAATACTTCAAACTAAAAACTTTAAACTAACCCCTACCAAACCCCGATAATCTTCTTTGTGCGCGTGAACCGAATCACATTCAAAGCATCACCTACTAATCCACCGAATCCGATTCTCCAAACATAGGTTGGTTTGTACGTTGGTTGAAATCCTGCCACCAGTTCAACCCGGAATAATTTAAATATATTTTCCAGGCCTACGAACACTTCCGCATATTTTTGCTCCGGACCGATATACAACCCATTCATTCCTTCGACTAATCTCCAATTCCATTTTTTTAATAATGGAATTTTATTTGTCAATAATCCATTTGCATGATGCTCGAGGTGCAATTCAGAATAGAAACCCGCGGTATTACTAAAACGGTAATGGGGAAGGTTTTCAAAGGACTTTACATATTCAGGGGAAATAGCTGAGATATTATTGTAAAAGTGTTTGTAATCCTGCGCGAAAGCGGATTTATTATTTAAAAAACCTCCAATGGATGCATTGTATTTTATAGTTCCGCCTAATTTTAAATCGATATTGCTCTTCACATTAAAATCCCATTTATCATAATCCACATCACTCCCTAAAATATATTTAAATCCTTTGGTATAATCCAGGGTGAAGCGGGGAAATTTAGATCCGATGGCTAATTTGGATTCAGGAAATTGAATGTATCGTTGACCGGGAGTAATACTATACGAAATATGCATTGCTACCGACTGATGTCTTGTAAATTGCTGGGATAAAATTTCTACCGGATAGTTGGGTGTAAAACGCTTTAACCATTTTTTATTCAGGATAAAATCCGTCGTGTTATTCACGGGCAATCTGTCTTCAAAACCGGCTTCGATCAATAAACGCGCACTACTCTCCCACTGTTTGCTATATCCAAGTTTTGCAAAGTAATTCTCATAAATTTTCATTTCGTTTCTGCCATACAATAAAGTGCCAATAGAATTTCCTAATCCATCTATATCACTCTCTTTAAAAAATTGACTGACTCTTTTTCCACCGGCAACAAAGAATGATTTTCGCTTCCGTTTTTTGGTCATATCACCTTCATCATTGCTATTAAATGTAAAACCAGCCCAGGGATTAATATGACGATTATTAAATCCATAGCGAACATCAGCAATAAAACTCACCCGCGTATCCAATCGTTTAAAATCTTTCGAGAGCACCATGGAAGGATGTAAAACTATTCCCTCCACAGTAGTGTATTGCAGCGTTTTAAAAATAGGGGCAAATCTTATCTGGTATTCATTTACCCTGCCGTAGTGCGTTCTGCTGACACCCGACCATAACAATTCTCCGAATTTGAGTGGCCCCTGGTTTTTTCTTAAGGAATCTACATTTCGGCCAGGATTTTCCATACGAACTTTGAGCACACTATCTTTAAAATGGTAGTCTTTGATTTCCTCCGGTTCTAAAGGAACAGGTCTGAGCGTATCCCAATATTCCCTTGTTTTTTTGTTTGCCGCGCTGTCATATTTTATAACCACCCGGTTAAAAAACTTTTTACCGAAATCAGGTTCTAGATCATAATCGGAATAAATATTCACGAAATCGCCATCAGCTTTAAGTTTGAACTGATTAAAATTAAAATGGACCACCTGGTTCTTCACCCGCCATATATCCCCTTCTACCGGCACATGAATCTGGGATATTTTTAAGGAATCCAATATTTCCATTTGAGACTTTCTGGTTAACAAAAGGTCACAACTAAAAATCCTCCAATCGTCTTCAGTGATATTTATGATCCCTGAAAAAAGTGGTTCGTATTCACGGCGGGGAAATACCTGGATTGAGTTAACCATTGTTTGTCCTTCAAAGAAAGTCCCTAACAATTTATACTTATAAAAGTTAAGAGCGCCATCAGCAATTGGCGAAACGAATCCACGCGGATTTAACTGGCCGCCAAAAACATTCACATTATTTTTATAAAAACTAATGAAAACCGGAAAATCAAATCCCAGTCCATTACTTCCGCTAACCCTGGTGGATACTACCTCCAGTTTTAATTTATTGGGTTCCCGGGCAGATACTTTTGTTACCGATTCTGATAAATAAATTATCCCGCTTCCTGAACTGTCAAGGCCTAATCCATCCATATCCTTTTCATCAATTTTCTTACCCATAAACTTATCCGGAAGATCTCTCAACTTGATAATTCCTTTAATGTATACCTGGGCCTCAAATTCTTTTACCTGGTTATCATAAAAGGAACGCTTTTTTATGGCCTGGCGAATAATTTCGTAGGCCGGATCTTCCCCGGTATTTTTTATAACAACCTCTTTCAGGGTAAGGTTCTGCGTAGATAATTTAAAATTTACATTTACATTCGCCTTCCCCAAAACCACCTTCTTTTCCACAGTTGCATACCCCACAAATCTGCATTCGAGCGTATAATTTCCCGGTTCAAGTGCAATACTATATTGACCCTGGTTATTTGTAGTGACTCCCTTTGGAGTTCCCTTAATTAAAATGGATGCAAACGGAAGAATATTTCCTTCGGTATCTGTTACCGTTCCTTCTATCTTTTGTGCAGATATAGAAAGAGACCACGCGAAAGAAAAAAGAAAAAGGAGGGAAGTTTTCATAAGGTTTTACGAATAGAAATAACGATGCCAAATAGATGAATTCAAACCAATTTTTATTTATTTCATTTTTAGAGAACCGGTTCTTTTGCATAAATATAAGAAGCAGTCAAAGAGGCAAAACCTGCTACAATACCACCAATTAATCCAGTTGCCAAAACAAGTAAAAATGGACTATCATTTTGTATCAATAATAATGAAACACGGTGCGCCAGTATATGATCATTACTTACACTTATATAAAAACTAAGGATACTCCATAATAAGAAAAGCCCGATAAATCCGCTGAAGAAGGCGTTTAAAGGCTTCTGACGAATCAATGCAGAAACTATAAAAGCGACAATAGCGATACTCCACCAGGGGAAATAAAGGCAGGCTACAAAACTTAAGAGAATAATGAGAAAGCTTGAGATGACTGTTTTCATTGATAGAAATTAGTAAGTTTATTTAATGCAAATAATTATTCGCGTTTTTAATTAAATGTTTTTTCGGAATTAAGCCGGGTTAAAAACCATTTTCCATTTAATCCTTTTGTCCGTTTTATCAGCAGGTTTCATCATCCACAATTTATAATATTCTCCCTGCACCCACTGATCCACGAAATCATCATAATATTTGCTGCCGGGATTACCACTTTGGCCACCGGGGTAAACTCCATAGGCTTCGGTTTCAGGTGTTAAAGATACCACCATTCGCCAGCTTGGGCCATGTTTCTCCTTCGTAGCATTGATCACATGTGTTCCACCTCCGATGGGTAAATGAAGGCGGCTTAATGCAGGTAAACGGGCAAGATGTTGCACTTGCGTATCTTTAAATTTAGCCCAGGCAAGTCTCCCGTTGGATTCCACTTCAGTTAAGTTTTTGCAGGTTTTAATAAAAGCGTTCATTACATCATCCTGTATTGTTTCAACTTCAGGCGTATTGATATTGTCGAAAAACGAAAATCCCGGATCATTATTTATAAGATCTAATAAAGTGCTCTCATGCGGCCAGGGAAGTTTGTGGGCATATTTTGTCAGTTCATCTTTCCAGACTTCATTTTCGAGGCTATCCCACAATACAACAAATACAGTTGTTCCTTTTGAATCAGGATTATTTTTATAATCCCAGTCCTTCAGAAGATTCAGATATTTTATTTGCTCTGCATTTAATTTCTCCTCATCAATATTCTTCAACAAAACGGGCACCGCCATTTCGGCAAATACATTGTAATTATCCACCTGGAGAGCCATCATATCCTGGGGGGTAATATTATCCATATTGGAAAGCCGTTTATTTATTTCCCAACCTCGGTATGGAGGATAAGAGCCGCCAAGGTAATACGGATACGTTGTGTCCGTGGGTAATTGATTGGCACTACTCACAAATCCTCTTTCAGGATTTATCTGATGCGGATTTTCTACCTGCGGAATAACACCCTGCCAAAAATAACCACTGTCTTTTCCGGGCATAGAAAAATCTCCCTGGCGATACCATTTTGCGGGAAATGCTCCCTGGTCCCAAATAGCAATATCTCCATCTTTACAAGCGAAAATGCAGTTTTGACCGGGTGTGTGAAGGTATTTTACAGCCTTGTAATAATCATCGTAATTTTTTGCCTTGTTCAACAGAGTAAAGACTTTCAACTCATTACTCGGATCGTGTGCCTTCCATCTTACTGCGTAATTTTTATTATTCGTAGCTCTGCCACCACTAAACGATTTATCGTACATCACCGGGCCTACATTTGTATAAGCAACACTGTCTATAAAATCCGGCTC
>JBBSSE010000133.1:0-7035 GCA_038242375.1 Chitinophagales bacterium | reverse complement strand
GAAATGATGCTGGATACCAATTACCTCTATAACTCCCTTATAAAAGACATCTATACCCTCGGCGCAGTGCTTGGCAGGAAGTACAAATTAATACGACTTGCTTATAATGTTTTTATGATTGGTATTATCGTTTCTGTACTTGCATTTGGTATAGCGGCATTTTTTGCCCGTCAATAGACGAAGGAGGAGTCATTATGAAAGTTAGCTCCTCGTAATAATAAACTTTTTGAAATGTTCGCAAACAAAGATCTTAGCTGGCTTGGTTTTAATTTCAGGGTCTTACAGGAAGCTGATGATCCGGACGTACCCTTATACGAACGGTTGAAATTCCTCGCCATTTTCTCTTCCAATCTTACTGAATTTTTCCGGGTGCGATATGCCGAAGTAATTGCTATATCCGTTTTAAAAATGAAGACACAGAAAGCCATTGAAAACTTTGAAGAAAATATTATAGAGAAACTGCAGGAGGAAATAAAAAAGCAGCTCATTCTTTTTGGTGACATTTTGCGAGAAAAGATATTACCAGATTTACGAAAAGAAGGAATTATTTTCTATTATGAAATGACTATCCGGAAAGAACATCTTCAGGAAATAAGAGAAATCTTTTTATCAGATATACTTTCATTTATTCAGCCCGTTTACCTCGATGACAAAGTGAAAAAAGATTTCTTCCCGGAAAACAATCACCTCTATTTTGTAGTAGCCCTAAATGATGATTTTAAAGGGATTTTACATTATGCCATTGTAAATATTCCATCCGTAAAAGTAAAAAGATTCTTCATTCTTAGCCCTATCGAAAACATGGATTATGTAATCTTCCTCGATGACATTATACGGGAGAATCTTAAATACCTTTTCCCTAATCAGGACATTGCCGGAGTTTACAGCATCAAAATAAACAGGGATGCTGAACTTCACCTTGAAGAGGAATATAGTGGTGGTCTTTTACAAAAAATTGAAAACCAATTAAGGAAAAGAGATTACGCTCCCCCGATACGTTTTCTTTTCGAAGAGAGTATGCCACGAAATCTGCAAATGTATTTAGCGTCGGGATTTAACCTCTCTGCCGAGGAAATATATTCCGGAGGAAGGTATCATAACCTGAGTGATTTATTAAAATTCCCCTCTTTCAACAAAGCATTATTTTACGACAAAAGAAAACCGTTATCATCTGTCGACGTAATGAACAGTGGCGATATTTTTAATGTTTTAATGAAAGAAGATATACTGTTTCATTTTCCTTATCAATCTTACAATCCGGTGCTTTCGTTTTTTAACCAGGCCGCAGTTGATAGGGATATTGACGAAATTTACATCACTCTTTACCGTGTTGCCGAGGAATCTCATATCATCAATGCACTCATCAGCGCAGCAAAAAACGGTAAAAAGGTAACGGTATTTATAGAATTAAAAGCGAGGTTTGACGAAGCAAATAATATAAAATGGAGCAAGAGAATGAAGGATGCCGGTGTGCGGTTAATTTACAGTCCGCCCGAAATAAAAGTTCATTCAAAAACGGCCTTAATCAGAAAGCAAAAAAAAGGAATTAAACAATCATTTGCATTAGTAAGCACCGGTAACTTTAATGAAATTACAGCTCAGTTTTACACAGATCATTTATTAATGACAACGGATAAAAATATCGTTGAAGAGTTATTGCAACTTTTTAAATTCCTGGAATTAAGGATCGCCAGTGATCAAACTAAAAAAATTCGATTTGATACACTTCTGGTTTCCCGGTTCAATATGGTTCCTGTCCTGGAACAATTGATTAATAAAGAAATTAGAAAAGCAGAAAATGGTGAACCTGCTTTGATCAGGATCAAAGTGAATAACCTCGAGGAGCCAAACATGATCGATTTATTATACAAAGCAGGCAGAGCTGGTGTTTCCATTCATTTAATTGTAAGAAGTATTTGCTGTATGGAAGCAGGCGTAAAGAACGAAAGCGAAAACATCATCATAAAAAGAATTGTAGATCGTTACCTCGAGCATTCAAGGATTTTAATATTTGGAGCCGGTGAGGACGCAGTGGCTATTATGGGATCTGCTGATTTGATGACACGTAATTTATTGCATAGAATCGAGGTGATGGTTCCAATAAAAAGTGAAAAATACAGAAAGGAATTAATCGATTATTTTGATATCCAATGGAGCGATAATGATAAAGCTGTTTATTTATTACCTAAATATCAACAGGAGAAAGTCGAAAATACTATTGGGTTGAAGTGTAATGCGCAGGAAGGTATTTATACATATTTGGAAGGGAAAAATGATGGAGGATGAAAGGGAATTAATTCAAATTTTGATACACAAGTTTAAAATAGTTACCGAATGTTTCATTCATTTTGACAAAAAGTCATTTTATTAGCGCATATACCAATAGGATAAGACGTTAATTATTTAACAATACTGAATTGCAAACTCTTCGTACCTCTATATAGTTATATGGTTAGAATTTTTCGTTCATAGCAAAATTTTAGTTTTATGATTCAGATTCTCTTTGCTTTTTTAACCGGCATTCTCACTATTGCAGCTCCATGTATATTGCCAATGCTCCCGGCAGGCTTACTGCAAGAAGTTTACTAAAAAGAAAAGAAGTAAAATTCAAATTTTACAAAAAACAACGAGCCTTTTAATTCTAAGAATACCAGAACGACATTGAGCAGATAATTGCATTGTTAACTGGCATAAATTTGTATAATGAATCTATAACCTGAAAAGGTTAAACACTATGATTGATTCATTCCAGGGAATCGGAACAAAAAAATACCTGAATCACAAGCAATGAATTTGTACAGATGACGGAGGATTTAGGATTAAGTCTTTTTAATATTGAGTATTTTTAATCAAATAAATGTTGAGCTTTTTAATCAAATAAATAGGACAACTATGTTTCAAAAAATTATGCGTACCGGCAATTCACCAATCGGTTTTATTTTGCGCCTTGCTTTGGGCATAGTGATGTTGGCACACGGATTACAGCAGACATTGGGCTGGTTTGGCGGAAAGGGATTTCTTAGTAAAATGGATTATTACACCGGACCTTCTTACCATATCCCCTGGATCTTTTCTTTCCTGGGAATTCTTACGGTTTCTGTCGGTTCTGTTTTACTTATCCTTGGCCTGTGGGGGCGTATTATGGCTTTTCTGGAAGGCGTATTTTTATTAGTAGCCTTTTTTACGACTCATATTACCAATGGATTTTTCATGAATTGGGAAGGCATTAAGCACGGCGAAGGTTTCGAATATCATATCCTGGCAATCGGAATTGTCATTGCTATTATCATTTATGGAAGCGGATGGCTCTCACTGGACAGGCTTTTAACAAAGGAAAAAGAAAAGATTTAGTTTGGGGCTAATGAGTATCAGATAAAAAATAAATTCATGGGTTTATTACCAAATTATAAGCTAGCCTTTATCGCTATTGAAAAGCTCTCGCAATACTGTCTGAACCCAATACATCCTGTGGGTAAGGATAAGGCAATGGTATTTAAATCAGCTTTGAGTTTAACAGATCAGGATGCTGATCTTTTAAAAAGCGCAATTCCCGAAGGGCTGTCCGGCAAAAGATATTCAGTGGATATAAAAATATTAACTTAGACAAAGAAGCACAAATCAGAACGGCATGGATAATTAAAAAAGATGAAAATTTTCCGCGTTTCACAACTTGTTATATAAAATAGAAAGTCATGAAAAACAATCCTCCAAAAGGAGCAGGATTAAAATTACTGGATGTAATAGCTCTGCTAAAAGATATACCTGCGGAAAAGTTAACAAAAGGACAAGTGGGCACGATCGTAGAAGAACTTGATGAAGGAGCTTACGAGGTTGAATTTGCTGATAAAAAAGACAGGACAATTACAAGTTTAGCATTGAAAACACAAGATATAATGCTCTTATACTTCGAGTTGGAAACGGTAGAATAAAATACCTGCAGATTTTCTGAGGGCACTGAAAAAGTCCCTCTTAAAAAAAAGACGAAACAAAACATCAAAATACTTGAGTTAAAGCTTCTGAGAATTGCTTATTTTTTTCAATAGTATATTGTCTCTCATATATTGTAAAGAAAAGGGCTTGTACAAGTAAAAATGTACAAGCCCTAATTTTAGTGCTACTTTTTCAGTGCCCTCGATTTTCTTCAGCCGTTTTTTTAGTTTTTTTTTAAATTTCATGGATCCGTCAAAATCATTTATTTCAAATGATTAACCAAAACAAATTGAAACGAAATCCGAAAGACAATTTCTTCGTAGAAATCCAATTAATTTTGTTCTACCAGATTCTTTCCAACATTGATATAGATCAATTCAAAAAAGTAACCATAGTTACAAAAACAGTCCATAAACTGATGCCGTTAATAAACAATAATTCTGACACACCATTTATGCCGTTTTTCAACATGGAAAAAGCGACAGACAATACAGTTCCCCCAATTAGAACCAGGCCCGAAATACCCAAAAACTTTAATTCAGGAAGAATAGCAACCTGGAAAGTAATGATAAGGGCCGGCAGTGATAAAAATACAACCACAGCCAGTAAATTATGGAGTATTCGCTCAAGCGATTTAGGCAGGCTTTTCAGACTGTAAGGATTAATGTTATGAGGCACAAATGCTAACAGAGCAAGTGAAGCAAACCCAATGTCGATATAACGGATCAACTTATGGTAGTCACCCAGGTCGTAATATTCATTTAGCAACCAGAAAAACCCATAAGTAAGCAGTGCTGTTACAAATAGCAGCCATTTATACGCTTTTACAAACTTTTCGCCATAGAGGGTTTTGTTACTTAAAAAACTAAGAGTTTGGTTCTTCAGATCAATGTTTACGTGAGCGAGGGCCTTCTTTATAAAATGAGGTAATAAACCCGCCTGCGTGAATCCGATGAGTAATATGCCCAGTTTTATCCAAATCATATTTGAAAGGTAGGAGTATTTTTATTTGAATAAATTTAAGAAGAGACATCATTTGAAAAGATATCTCCACCGCGCTCTGATTTGTGCCTGGCTAAAAAGTTGATTGATCCGTTAGTAACAGAACTAAAAAACTACAATTGAAAACAAGCTAATAATTCAAATACTCATCCCCCCTACCCAAGCATTATTTTTGCGATTGCTTTTGATAATTTCACTTCTCCGGTTTCTTCTTTTAATGCTGACAGTTTTTTATGAAATAATAATTTCCCTTCCTGCATATAAAATACTTCTGTAATTAAATCATCCGGTTCACTCAATATGTGTGAAGTAATAAGTACCAGCTTTCCTTTTTCTTTTTCCTTAATTATTTTTTCCTTTAATTCTTCTGAAGAAAGCGGATCGAGGCCGGCAGTTGGTTCATCAAGAATTAAAACATCGGGATCAAACATAAAAGCCAGGACACCGCTTACCTTTTGAGTAGTTCCTCCGGAAAGTGTACGCATCTTTTTTTGCATCATATTTTTAAGACCAAAACTTTTTACGAGTTCCTCGTCAGGCGTTTTATTACTTCCTTTTTCTGATATCTTTCATCATGTCTATAACATTCGCAATCGTCATATTTTCCGGATAGCGGCCAATCTGTGGCATATAACCAATCTGGCTTCGGTATCCATTTGTTAGTGATGAGTTCATTATTAAAATGAATGGATCCACTATCTGGCACTACCATTCCCAACAATGATTTTATGAATGTTGTTTTTCCGCAACCGTTTGGACCAAGTAAGGCAATGCATTCTCCTTTCGAAAATGTTACCGATACATTTATCAAGCGCTTTTAGTTTTCCAAATTTCCTGGTATATTTTTAGAGATTATCATAATTTCAAAGGCCTCATTACGGGTGTTTCATCTTCCAGGTTTTCCGGGGTAATGCCCGGTAATATTTTTTCACTCTTATCTAATAAAGAAACGATCAGGCTTCTGAAAAGCATCAGCGCAGCGGGATTGCTTTCGATGATCATTGAATACATGCTTACGGGATGATAAGGTACATCGCCGATATTATCATGATTAATATCATATCCCTCATATTTATCCCAATAATTCCCGTCAAATGTATTTTGCACAAGAGTGCCACTCGTTCCTATATCAAAAGTATTGCCCATAAAATTATTTTCGGTAATCACATTATCGATACTACTGGACGAAATTTTGATTGCCCATCCATTATCCAAAAAGGAATTTTTAAAAATATTATTCCGGTTGCAACCTTCCATCTGTATAGCGATCGTATTGTCAGAGAAATGATTTCCCGAAATTTCTCCATCTGTAATTTCTTTTAAAAGAATGCCATAAGCAGCACCTCCCCAGTTGTCAAGAAAAAAATTATTGTACATCTTTATATGATGCGTAAACATTACAGCAACGCCTGATTCATTATTTTCAAAAATATTGCTAATGTATGTATCATGATGTGAAAACATAAAATGAATGCCATAGCGTATGTTGTCGTGGCTCCTGTTTCGCCATACCAGTGAATTTGTTACAAATTCAAAATACAATCCATCGCGATGCCCGGCAATATCGTTACCTATTATAAATAAACTATCCGATCTCCAGCAATGAATACCATTGCCGCTTTGCACTTCATTCGTTCCATAAGATTGTATTTGATTATTTTTTATCAGGCAGTTGCTGCTGTGCTGACTGTATATGCCAAAGTTGGTGTCATCTAATTTATTATTGATGACTGTTACATGGTAGCTCTCTACAATCAACACGCCTGCAAGATCCGTGGTTTCGGCTCGTCCTCCATTTATTATTTTAAAACCATCGAGCGCTGCACCATTGGCATGAATGGTAAAAATGCCGCTCTTTTTTTCTCCGTCTATTACAGGATATTTTAATCCTTTTACATAAATCCTTTTATTGATGGTAATATCATGTTCTTTATAAATTCCCGGATATACTAATACGGTATCACCGGTCATTGCCGCGTCTATGCCTTTTTGTACTGACGTGTAACTTTTATTTTTGCCTACATGGATGGTACCTGCTTCCGTTTTAAAATGAGCAGAAAAGAATAAAATCAACATAAAAAATTTTACAATCATCTTCATTAT
>JBBSSE010000132.1:0-7074 GCA_038242375.1 Chitinophagales bacterium | reverse complement strand
CTTTGCCTGTTTTTTATATACTTTATTTGTGGCTGCGTATTTATTGGTGGTACAGGACGCAGCTAAAAAAATCAAAATTGTAAGGGTAAAATATTTCATGATACAATTGTAAATTGGATGTGTAAAATAGAACAAATTTAAAAAATGAAACGGGTGAATAATGTTGAGCGGGATTTCAGATCAATATCCAGGTACTTCCGCCATCTTAATAGCAATTCATCAGATCCGCTATTAACCAAAGGTTCAGCTTTACAGACATGGAATCAGAATTCCGGTCTGCCGGAACTATTACAAAATATATTACAAGTTCGTTTTTCTTAAGATCAATAATCAGTTTGAGGGGCTTTTCCAACAACCGTACAGATCTGTACGCAAATGTTAGGACAGGATTATTTGTTTCTCGATATTTTCTCCGGGTTTTGTCTTGTGTCAAAAACATCCACAACTTCAATTCTATTTTTATCCTCATTAATCCAATAGATGATTTTGTAGTTTGTAATTACGACATATCTGAAGTTTTGAGGTCTGTCGTGCAAAAGTTCTTCAACTGATCCAATTTTAGGAAATTTTCCCAAAACATCAGCCTTTTCTACAATTTGTTTCGCAATCTGTTTTGCTATTTTTAGACTAACCTTTTCCTTGTGAAAATCAAAAATGTTTTTCAGTTCGCATTTTGAAAAATCTGTCCAATATACTATTAACCCCATTTTTCAATTTCTGCTATCAGGTCACTTGAGGTTGTTACTCTCTCTTGATTAGAGTCGTCGATTGATTTGTCAATGCGTTCATTAAGTTCGGCAATTGTCATCGGTCCTAAACCATTCATTTTTGTTGATTTGTCAGAACGCAAAAGTTTATCCAAACGAATTATTAGTTCCTCATTTTCAAGTTTTAGAAACTCTTGCACAAATTCTATTTTTAAAGTTTGAATATCCATTTCATCTTGTATTTCGTAACTCAAATTTACAAAATAAATTCTTTTTAGCAGAAACGTTGTTAATAAAGCTTGTCATTTTGGTTTACGGCTGCAGGTAAGCAAATTGAATTACCATCAGTTGGAACCATTTCCAAATTTATAATTAAGAGCTTATCTCAATGACCATAGAGAATACTATTGTTCAGTCAGGTTTCAATAAAAACAGGAGGTTCCGGGAAAAATATATACCTGAAAAATCAGGGTGGATTTTCTTTTTTTAAATCAATGTTCTGAAAGCACATAGAAAATAATTTAGAGAATACTCATGTTCTAAACTGGTTGCGCTGAACTCCGTATTGTGTAAACGCGTTTGCCTGCCAATGTTGGCATCCCGCCAAAGGACTCTCTAAAGTAAAACGAATTTCACAATTCCTTTAAACCTGCTAATCCATTATTATTTATGTTCCGGGTTTAGAGTTCAAGGTTTTACGGCGTGCGCAATATGACAGATTTCGTAAAACGAAAGCTTATTGGAATTCCAATATTATAGTTGGAGCAACAGATGAAATAATACCATTCTTAAATTGAACTATTTCAACTACCTTACTTAAAATAGTTATTATGTCAAGTACTATAGAAAATAAAAACACCATAAGATTTAAGTTTAAAGAATTAAATTTCCTAACTCAATATGCAATTTTTCTATCGGCCCGCGAAGGTGTAAGAACAAAAGTATTTTATGATTTTGCTGAAATTATTAAAATGCCGGAAAAAAATTTAGCGTCAATCATTAATTTATCATCAAGAACGATCAGCAATTACAAAGCGAAAAAGAAGAACCTGGAACCATCATATAGTGAACATTTGCTTAAACTAATCGCGCTTTTTGAAAAAGGAGAAGAAATATTTGGATCGATTGATGAATTTAATTATTGGTTAAAAAAACCGTTTTGGGGTTCTGACGAAAAACCAATTGATTGGTTAGTTACCTCAGGTGGTGTGGATTTAATAACAGAAGAAATAGATAAACTCGCACAAGGTTATCCGGCATAAATATTTTATATGTTAGTTTATCGAATTGTCCATAAAAAATATAGCTCAGGCCTTTTCGCTTCCGGGTTAAAAGGAAGATGGAATAGCTTGGGTAAGAAAGTTATTTATACAGCAGAATCAATACCACTTGCTTTTTTAGAGAATATGGTTAGAAGACAAGGTGTTGGCTTTAATACGGATTTCAGAATTATGTTTATCCATATTCCCGGCAGTATAAAAATATCGATCGTCAATACTTCAGACTTAGAAGATGGATGGCGAAATTTTCATGATTATTCCATATGTCAACCCATCGGCGATAAATGGTTCGATGATGGAAAAACAATGATTTTAAAAGTGCCTTCAGCCGTATTACCGGATGCATATAATTATGTTATAAATCCTGAATTTTCAGATTACGGATTGGTTAAATTAATTGAGGTGACCGATTTAGTTCCTGATGAAAGGATTGAGGATATATTAAAACGATATCCAGGGCAATAAATTTATTATTAAGCCCGGAATTAAAAAAACTCCCATAAGGTTTGAAACGTCTTGTGAAATAAAGCTTTATATTTTTTCAAGTTCTTTTCTTGAAAAATTGCCTTCAAGGTATTCAATGGTTTTTTCTGGTCCATTAAATGGATGGTTTGTCCACAGGATTTTATAACCATTTTTCATAGAGCTTTCTTGCAGATGAATGAAGACTCAATTTATTGTTTTCAGCAGCTTTAATTCCTTGCAGAATAGAATCTTTTTCTTGCGCTTGAATATTTCCGCACCAGTCTTTTATTTCGGCATTTCTAAATTGAAGTAATTTTTCAATAATAACTTCATCTTCCAAAGTAGATATCTATAGTATCAGTTCAATTTTTTTGTCAAGTATATAATTATCACTTTTCATAACCTTAAATTATATTCCAATTTACAAAATAAACCTAATCGATTTGTTCGTACTATAAATTTTTGAATACCGGATACGGCTTTACCTATGTGTTGGTTTTTGAAAATTGTCAGGCAGTAAGTGAAGATAAATTTATAAATAAGAGTTCATTGTTTGTTCAATTGCCCAGCGTAATTCCCTGGCTGGAACTGAAGCTGATTAATGAATTCTCCAAATGCAGGAAGAATATATTCGTCGCCCGCCAAATTACCAACGTGAGGCAGCACCGAGGGTAAATCCTCTGCTACCATCCGTTTTTATTTTTCCTTTGTTAATCTGTCTAATTTTTTTAATAAAGTCGGAATTCTAAATTCACCATCCATTATTTTTATTCTTTCAGTGGCATCGTTAAGATCGATCCCTATTGACGTTATAAACAATGGCTTTTTGCTTTCTCCTCTCCATAAAGAATTTTTATTTTTATTGATCGTGAAAAAACTTGTTTTAGCAACGCCGATTATTGGTATTTCCTGATTTAGACTTTCATAAAGAAAACCGCCAAGACCTAATTTTCCAGCGTCATCTAAATAAACATATCCATCCACAATGATTACTTCATACCCTTTTAGATTGTATTGTTTAATCAGACTTAAAATACAGGGTAATTCCCTTCTATAGAACTCCCCTGATTTATACTCTTCTACATTTCTAAGCGTCTCTGTATAGATGTTCGTTTCAATATTATCTGTCCAATTTGTAAATTCTAAACCAACAGTTTTTGCTTTGTCGTCAAAATAATACGTGTCTAAGGCTAATATCATAATTATCTACTTTCTTTTTTTGTCGAATAGAAGTTAAATAGAAATATAACCGTTAAGATTCCTATAACATTTAAGTAATTCCTTTCCTTTAAACCTTTTTGGCAAACCAATTGAAAGTAATAAGAAAATCTATTCCCATGAAGTTAAATTATTTCTATTTATTCGCACTTGTTCTCCTATTTTCCTGCAAAAAAGATGATGCGGGGGAAAGTGCTGTAATCCCCGTTTCAGATACAATCATTCAAAATATTTCCTATGGTAAAAACGCCGCTAATGTATTTGATCTTTATCTTCCCGATAAAAGAAATGCCGATACCAGAATAATTATTTTGATTCATGGTGGTGGATGGAATGCAGGTGATAAAAATGAGCTTGGCTTTCTTGCAAAAGGACTCAAGGAAAGAGGATTTGCCGTAGCTAATATCAATTACCGGCTTTCTCCGCAGAGCACTGATAATTATACGATGCAATTGGATGACATCAGTGCAGTGCAAAAATATTTGAATGAAAAAGCCAACATGTATACTTATAATTCCCAGAAGATGTATATTACAGGACACAGTGCCGGGGCGCATTTGGCATTGTCATTTGCATATACCCGTAATGCCACAGGCCAGATAAAAGCTGCTGGCGGAATGGCGTCACCTACAGACCTGGTTGCAGGAGCTACGGCTAATTTTGGAATTGTTGGAGCTACTACAATTACTCCTTATTTGGGTGCACCATTAAGCGATGCCACCCGGGCAATGTATGAAAATGCAAGTCCTATTTACCATGTAACAAAAAGCACCGTTCCTACAATTTTATTTCAGGGTGACGTTGATATTATTGTACCACCTGATCAATCTATTTCATTAGATAATAAATTGAAACAAAATGGAGTGCCTGAAAAATTAATTATGTATCCCGGTATCTTCCATGAGTGGTGGGGAGATGCTAACCTGGTAAAAAATACATTGGATGAAACGGCACAATGGTTTAATAAATAAGATATTATTTAATCTATCTAATGGTGTCAATTCCCCAGGTGATCCACAACGATCATCCCTTTGGGGATGTGGTGGCATTCGAAAATTGTCTACCCGTAACCAAAAATAAATTTATGAATAAAAAGTTGATTCCTTAAGATTATGCCGATATAGTTCCGACCGCCCGAAACATTTTTAAATAACAGAATAATCTGATGGCTATTGCTTCTGCCCACACTTGAATCAGGCAGCATGTTTAAGTAACACCTCCGGTGAAACCCCTTCTTTAAACTAATCCAAATCATCTTTCCCTTTCATCAAAAATATTTATAAATAAGAATGAAATCTATTTAAAAGAACTCCAGACCGGACGCATTTGCGTGACACGCAAAACTTCATCCAACGCTGTTGATAAAAGAATATGGCAAAGACATGGTAGGCAGTTACTATGTACATTCTGGTTGTGCCGCCCTCCAGGAAATTGACGAATAAATAAGAAAGAAAAATCGGGAATCTTTAATCCCAAAAAATAAAAAAGAATTCATTCATAAATAAAGAATAAAAAAAACAATATCTAAATTCAGGACATCAACATTCCAGTCAATAAAGCTGCTATAGAAAAGCATAAAAATCCTAAAATATAAGCTGAAAAAGCTTTAAAGTAGGATGCAAATTTTCCTTTATAAAATTGACCAATCCCCCAAACAATATATATAAATAGAATGATGGAGGCGAATCCCATTATAGGTCTTTTCAAAATACTCTCAAGCATTCCAAAGAGAGCAAGTAACAGCATTCCCATGCCCATAAGAAAAAAAAGCAAAATCAGTGTCTCAAAATAATTATACGAAAATTTTCTAAAAAATATCTTTAACCAAAATGCTATAAATATTGCCATTATGATATTTGCATAACCGTAATTGGAGCTAATCCATTGAAATATTTTAGTCGTACTGCTTTGCGGAATTCCTTCATACTTGATATACCCATCTTCAAAACGAAAAACCTGGTTTGACAATGTATAAATCAAAGAGGTGAGTATGATAAATATGATCGGCTTGATAAGCCGGTATCTGTCTTCAATCAGGAATTCCCTGATGCTCTTACCCGGTCTTAAAAGCAATTCTTTTATGGTAAAGAGTATCCCTTTTTCTAAAAAAAGGACACTTCCAACTTCTTGAAGCAGATATTTTCCGTCAATCCGTCTTACTTCTTTAGGACGTCCACAGTTAGCGCAATAATTGACAGTAATTATATCATTACAGTTTCTACATTTTTCCATTTTCAAATTTTCACCTCAGACTTTTTGTAATTGAATAGTTTATAAAACGGAAGCTTGCTGCTGTGCTGGTATCCATTGCTGTTCCAGCCCAAATCCTTAAACAATAAACTTATTAAAAGTTGAAATTACAAACAAAAGTTCAAAAGAAATTCATCCGTCGAAATCCAGTACTTACGGACTGATAATAAATCCCGCAAATGCTTGAAGAATTTATTCACTGCCTCACTATATAGTAACCGCGCAGCAGCACCAAAGGTAAACCGATTGGTGTGGGAAGAAAATAATCGCGAAGCTTGAATACCAGGCATTACAAAAATTACTAGATCTTTTTCGATGTTTTTGTAAAACAATTTTATTATATTTTCGTTTCTTCTATATAACTAATAACTTTTGATAAGTAGTCATGTATCGGATCTTCATCCTGGAACAATTGAAAATATCTTTTACTTCTAAACATACAAAACGAAAAATACTTCACTTTTTAGTTTCATTATACTGTTGGCTTCGGTGTTTATGACCACATCCTGTCAAAAAGAGTTGGACCCCTTTACACCGGAAAAGATCGACAGCGTAAAATCCATTTTACTAAAACAGATGATTCTGGACTCAGGTCAGCCAGATAGTGCAATTTTTTCGTTTAAATATGATACCCTTAACCATAAGGTAGAAGTTTATGAAGATGATCCTTCAACACCTGGGATTTTCGACAAAATGGTGATTACGTCCACCTTTAACAAAGACGGCTATCTTTTAAATTTTAATATAAATACCAACCAATTTTATAATGCAAATTATATGGATGCTGTCATAACTATAAACAGGACAAGCGATAATAAGATCAATTACATTGCGAACTATAACCGGGAAAATGAAGAAAAAGATACGATCTTTTTCACCTATGAATCTGTTAGTGAGGGTATTAGAATTGCAACAGAGAGAACCATGGCCTATTTTGGATACAACTATTTACGTATGATAAAAATAACAAGCTTCTGTCCTATCAATTTGCAGATAGATATAGCGACATTGCACGATTACAGTACAATCCGAATAACAGTTTAAAAAAGATTGCAAAAACAGGCGGCAGTTATGAAAATGTAGCTGAATTCTCCTACACTTCAGGATTACAAGATGAGAAAGAAGATATGCTCTTCAGCATATTATTGGGAAAG
>JBBSSE010000131.1:0-7099 GCA_038242375.1 Chitinophagales bacterium | reverse complement strand
TTGCCCACATTAAATGAAAACCGCCCTGCATCATAATGACGTGCTTTTGCCAGTTTAGTAGCTGCAAATAATTTTCGCACTACATCAAATAAGCCGGTATAAGTCGCCAGGTTGGAGCGGGGAGTTCTGCCAATTGGCTTCTGATCTACTTTTACCAGGCGTTTAATGCTTTCTGCGCCTTCGGTTATTTTACCACCCAATGTCACAACTATTTCCTCTTGCAGTGCATCTTCTACTTCTGCTTCGGGAGGAGGTATGTTTCCTAAATGATCGGCTATCAATTCTACCAAAACCTGGCTTACTAAACTGCTTTTACCCGAACCGGATACGCCGGTAACACTGGTTAAAACCCCTAGAGGAATGTCCACATCAAGATTCTTTAGATTATTCCTCGTGACACCGCTTAAATGTAACCACCCAATGGGCTTTCGCTCTTGTGTTCTGGCAAAAGGAAGTTCATTAAAAAGATGTTCCCGTGTTTTTGATTGTGTAATGTTTTTTAAACCCGATGGCGGACCACTGTATAAAATCTCTCCTCCACCTTCACCCGCTGCCGGCCCCACATCCACGATCCAATCAGCATGACGGATCACATCCAATTCGTGCTCCACCACAAAAAGAGAGTTTCCGGATTCCTTTAATCCATCCATTGCTTTGAGCAATGCTTCGGTGTCGGCAGGATGCAGACCGGCAGATGGTTCGTCTAAAACATACACCACACCAAACAAATTACTACGCACCTGGGTGGCCAATCTTAGCCGCTGATGTTCGCCCGGAGAAAGAGTAGGCGTACTTCGCTCCAGTGATAAATAGCCTAGGCCTAATTGCAGCAACACAGAAAGTCGCGCAACGAGGTCTTCAGCAATCCGTTGGGCCACCATTGCCTTTTCTTCGTGATCTTTGGACAATATAGCTATAGCCGGAGCTGATCCATCGCCATAGGGGATAAAAATTGAAAGCAATCTTTTTAAAGGAAGCCGGGAAATGTCGGCTATATCGTAACCTGCAAAAGTGACCGAAAGTGATTCGAGCCGCAATCGTTTTCCTTTGCAGGTAGGACATTCGCTACTCAGCATGTATTGCGATACCCGTTTTTTCATCAGGGCACTTTGCGTATTTGCAAAAGTGTGCAATACATACTTTTTAGCACCTGTGAAAGTGCCCATATAACTTGGTTCCATTTTTCTTTTAATAGCATGCTGCACCTCCTCCCGGTTGAATCCCGCATACACAGGCACCTGTGGTTTCTCGTCTGTAAATAAGATCCAGTCGCGGTCTTTTTTCGAGATATCTTTCCAGGGAATATCTACATCATAACCAAGTGTGGTTAAAATGTCGCGCAGGTTTTGCCCTTGCCAGGCAGAGGGCCAGGCAGCTATGGCTCTTTCCCGGATGGTGAGAGTGTCATCTGGTACCATAGTTTGTTCGGTTACTTCATAAACCCTGCCCAGGCCATGGCATTGGGGACAAGCTCCTTCAGGGGTATTGGACGAAAATGATTCTGCATATAAAAGCGGCTGACCTTTGGGATAATCTCCGGCTCTCGAATACAACATCCGCAAAAGGTTAGACAAGGTAGTAACGGATCCTACGGATGAGCGGGTGGTTGCTGAACCCCTCTGTTGCTGCAAAGCAACTGCTGGTGGGAGGCCTTCGATCTCATCAACTTCCGGTATGGGCATTTGGTGAAAAAGCCGGCGTGCATACGGCGATACAGACTCCAGGTACCTGCGTTGCGCTTCCGCATACAACGTACCAAAGGCAAGCGATGATTTGCCAGAACCGGACACCCCCGTAAAGACCACCAACGCATCCCGGGGAATAACCAGGCTTACATTTTTAAGATTATGTTGACGGGCTCCACGTACCTGCACAAAACCATCTCTTTCTGATCTGTTTCCATTCTTTTTCTGCATGTAAAAAGTGGAATCAAAAATGGTGCCTTGGGTGAATTGAAAGGGTTTTTATAGAATCAACTCGTTGGTTGTGGGTTCTCCTGTTTATGGTAGCATCTCCGCTAACATGTTTTCTACTTCAACGTATTTTCTTCTTTTACCTTATACTCACCAAGGAGTAAATTAGTGCGTTTTTTACATTAAATTAATTAACGGTCTCGCCGTTACGCAAAATTACCAAACGATATTACGTTGGGTACTAAATTAGAGTTTCGATCTTTAGCTCCACAGGAACGAAATGTAAGTAGAAAACAATAACGTGAAAATATAGTAGCTCCGCAGGAGCGATATGTACGTTGTATTGAGTTAAGAAATTTTAGTATGGTTTTGCATCTCTCTCCGAAAACATTGCGCTCCTACGAAGCTTGGTGAGGGAAAGATTTGTTGCTCCTACTAACATGTCGCGCCTATGGAGCTGAGAAAGATATCTCATTGGAAGTTATTACTGACTGGGTTATAAATGAGTCATCAATTTTCAGAAATAAAAAAAGATAAATGACGGGTTGTTGCTTTTTAATCCTTTAAGAGATGAATCAGTAGTTCTTCAAACTGAATGATTAACTGTTTTGTCCCTTGCGAACTATAGATCTACGTCTCTAATAAAAGTAAAAAGCAAAATGATAAAAGATTAAAACAACTCTACAGGCATCCTGCTATTTAATACCATTGTTGGCAAAGACACCAGCAATGGCAAGATTTCATTTAAATAGAATCTAAAAATAAAAAGAGACTGACCCAAATTTTATTTTGCGACAGCCTCTTTTTTGATTAAAATTATATTGTAGTTATTGCTTCATAAGTTGGCCCCTTATTTCTCCGCCCGGAAAGGCTGTAGTATGAAGGTTTACATACATAGAATCTTTTCCCATCGCCTGGAATTGTTCATCTGTAAGTGAGCCTTCCAATTTAATAGGACTCGTAGCAACATCTTTAAATGGAAAGATAACAGGGCCATTAATGCCTTTTACAGCTTTATGGATATGACCCATTGTAGGATTCAATCCACTAAATGTGGTTACAATAGTAAACTTTTTAGTGCTTTTAGAATAGGTCAAAGTAGAAGAACCTGTAGCTGTTGAAGCATTAGAAGGTACTTCGTTCGTTCCACTCAAAGTTGCTTTAAAAGTAAAGACGTCGGTATTTGTCGTATCATCTTTTTTGCATGATAAAATTGCGGTAAAGACTATCGCGGCAAATAATAATTTTACGTAATTGGACATAAGATTTATTTTAATTGTTTCATAATTCCATTAAAGCAAAGTCAAACCAAATGCCAAAAAAATATATTTATTAAAAAATTCCTGCATTGCAAGTATTTGCGCCCTAATTGGACCATTCAAACCATCAAAAAAATCGCTATTAGCGAATAAGTGTCTTGTTTTTTGTGGGATCTTTGCAAGGAAGAATTGCACACAATGTCAGGAACGTGTGGTTGTGCAGGTATTCCAGGTATTCATTGCTCAGATGTTATTATTGTAATAGTTGGTCATAGCATGAAAGATAAGTGTAAAGCTTGCCGAAGCGAGGCAGTAGAGTTCTCTCCGTACCTGATAAATGAATCTAAAATTATAAATAAAACTGGTGATTTACACATAGCTAAATAAATAAAGTCTTCTCCATAAGAAGCCAAATTGGACATACAATCTTGTCTTTATAAGCGGTTCCAGCGTGGCCGGACTTTATAAAATATTTTAATCAAAATAGAATTGCTTTTTCATTAAGAAATGTTTAACATATTGCTTATAATTGCATTCTTATTTGCACTTATGATGAAATGAATACTCAACTCAGCTTTTTACGACATTTTTTTGTGAAGAATTAAATACGCAGCACTTGTTTTCGCTGGTGTTTTATTTTTTCAATTCAATGCTCTTTCGCAGGAAAAAATGTTTTCGAAATACACAGACCTTTCGAAGTTTTATTTCGCGAAGCAAAAGGATTCTTTAAAGAAAGCCTGGACCGTTCTCGCGATCTATAAGAATTGGAAAACACAAAGTAAATATTCAGAAATCTGGAAAAGCCGTACGGATTTTTTACTGGATGCCCTTGAGGATAACGATTTTCTTTACAACAAAGAAATTGTAGATTGTAAATGGTATCATTACCAAGTTGATTGCGGCAAACAAAGGACTGATTCCGGTACGTCCTTTATTGTTTTTAGACAGAAACGAAAGTGTAAATGCGTATGCAATTGGTGGGAATGTGCTTGCGGTAAACCTGGGCCTCATTGCTTATGTAAATAGCAGGGAGGAACTGGCACTCATCATTGCTCATGAGCTTTCTCATAATATTTTGAACCATGCCGAAAATGCGATGCGCCAAAAAGCAGAACTGCTAACGTCTGATGAATATAATGCTTCGTTGAAAGATGTGCTAAGCTCAAAATATGGAAGGCTGACCAAACTGAAAGAAGTGCTGGAGAACTACAGCTTCAGCCGCAGCAGGCACACGAGGTATAAAGAATGTGAAGCCGATTCACTGGCGATTGCATTATTAAAGAACTCGAAAATCTCTTTTAATGCGGATTATTTTTTAAGATTAGACAGCACGGATAATGAATACCGGACGGCACTCCTGCAACCGGCAAAATCTTATTTTACCACTTACAACCTAAACCTGGATGATCAGTGGTTTGTAAAAAAAAGCAAAGGCCTGTCTGCCAGGAATTATAACTTCAGCAAAGGGGAGGATCTCACTGATTCACTTAAAACACATCCGGAATGTGTTGAAAGATATAATGCAACAAAGAATTTCAATTCTCATGATGTGTCCTACACGCCTGTTCCGGCATCGATACGCGAGACAGCCGATAAAATGATCGTGTGGAATCTGTATAATAAAATGAATCTTACTCCTGCACTTTTCAGGATCATGCTCTTAAAAGATAAGAATAATAAAGATCCGTGGTATGATGTGATGGTGTATAATATTTTTGCAGGTTTGTATTACGCAGATAAAAAACTCGCGCGTTTCAATTCTATCGGTGTTGTGCCGAAGGAACTGATCTCTAAAGATTATTATGCCACGCAAACGTTGCTGGAACAGATACCCGCCGCGCAGCTTGAATCTGATGTGAAAATGATCGGCACACTTCCTTTCTGGTCGGTTGCATCTGTTGACAGCAAAGGATTTAAAACGTTTCTTACTTCTGTGCTTTCCGGTGATGATGTAAGTAAAAAACAACAACAACTTTATTCCAAAGAATTTCTTGCAAACTATCCGACCAGCATCTATGCTGAAATTGCTGCCAAATTCTAATCATCAATTAATAAATTCTAACAATATATTTTACTTAAACGCAAACTTTTATGAAAAAAATCTTATGTGTACTTGCAGCCATCTCTGCCGTCACATCCATGTCTGCTCAATCTAAAGTGTTTAAAGAAGTGAGCAGCGACATTTCAACTGAAAGTAAAACCATCATTTCAGGTCGTTCGGTAATCGGTTATGTAGTGCTTACACAATTGGAAAAAGCCAACCAGGATTCATTCAATTATAAGCTCACCATTATGGATGAAAACCTCAACGATATCGGTGTGGTAAATTTCCGCGAGATAGGCCTTAGTCTGGAGGCCATCAGTTTTGAAAATGATGTGCTTTGCCTTGGCTATCTTAAAAGCACGGAGCTGGGAAAAGACTATTCAAAGAAAAAACAAGTGAAAAAATTAACCTCGAATGATTTTGTGGTGACTCAGTTTATCAATCTTGATGGAAAGATATTAAACACCCAAAGTATTCCTGCAACTACTTCCGGAAGTTTTGCCCGGACTCCATATAGTAAGAACAACGCATACACTTATAATACGCGCCTTAAAAAAGGTCTTCAACTGGAGGCCCTTGCCGGCAAAGGATTCCTGTTGTTTTATGGAGATGATAATGCATCCAAAGTAGTGAACTATGACCTCGATGGCAAACAAATATGGAGCACCAAAATGGCTGATGCCGAAAGTTACTATTTGAATACCGCAGGGGCTAATATTTATATGCTGATGAAAAATAAAGCGGATACTTATGGTAACTATAGTTTCGCTTCCATTGATGCGCAAACCGGTTCAGTTGGCAAGATAAAACAGCTCCAGGATAAAGAAGGGAATCAGTTGCGTGTGCAAACTTTTGAACCCGACCCTACAACCGGAAATTTATATATTACAGGTAGTATTATCAATAATAGAAGAAATAATATAGACCCAAGAATAAAAGCATTTTCAAAAGCAATAAATAAAGGAGTTTTCACGATAGATATGGATCCCGCTGCAAAAAATGGCCTGCAGGGAGAAATATGTGTATTGGAGTGACGGATCATTGCAACCGCAAATAAGCAAGACAGGATATACCAAATCAAACAAAAGCTATAATGTATTTACGACTGCCTACAGAGATTATAAAGGAAACACTTATTTTGTAAGTAATGCTTTGCGTAAAAAAGTACGTGTTGGTGGTATAGTTACCAGTGTAGTTTTTGCCCCGACGCTTGTTGTACCAATAATGCAGGCTTCGGTAGGGTATAATATTTTTACCTATAAAAATACGAATGTATTTAAACTAACACCTAATGGAGCACTGGCTCAGGATAACGAAATCACCATGACGCGGACCGGTAAAATTGTAGGAGCGGCAGATCTTGGGTACCTGTCTACTTACAGAACAAACTACTATTTGACAAACGATGAATCAAAAAGTACTTACATAGTAGCAAGCGATGCAAAAACGACACAAATCTATGATACTAAAAAGCATAAAGTGATCCGCACAGTTCCCCACAGCAAAGATGGGGTATCTATGCTGATCGGGCCTGCTAAAGAAGGTCATATTATGGTGATTGAAAGAAATAGAAAAGAAAAATACACGAGGTTGTCCATTGAGCGGCTTGACTAATTTGTTCTGATCTCTATCCTCTATCAGCGCAGGTATGCTATTGGCTTTATGCCGGCATGCCTGCGCTGTTTTTGATTATAAAAGAGGTTTAAAGTAAAAGCATAAATCTATGGATGATTTGCACACTGGTGTTTTTTCGAATAACGGGCTGGCACTGACAGACGGAGTAAACCTATAAAGTTGTTTTAATTCAGTGTTCTAAAATCGGGAAACCCCACTGAAACAAGATATTAGAAATAGGATTGTTGGTAGTACTCCAACAATGTAAT
>JBBSSE010000130.1:0-7119 GCA_038242375.1 Chitinophagales bacterium | reverse complement strand
CGTAAAATCAATTGTACTCTCTCCTAAACCGTTATATAAAAATGTTGTATCCTCTTTTATAATCCCCTCAATTTGCGCCAAAGTTTCCAAAGCCACCTTCATCGCTTTGTTTAAATCATCTCCCTGGGAAACTCCTCCTTTTATATCCAGTCTTCGTTTACCATATTTGGTATAGTTTTCAATCGGGTTTTGAAAAACATCTTTATTCGGAATAGTCACATACTGTCCGTTAAAGGTAAGAATCGTCGTGTCCCGAAGCCTGATCTCTTCTACATTTCCCATGTAATCTTTTACTTTGATCACATCTCCCACATTGAAAGGCTTGCGAAACGAAATAAAAATGCCGGAAATAAAATTGGAAGCAATATCCTGAAAAGCAAACGCAAGCGCAAGACCAACTACACCTGCACTGGCAAGCACGGTCGTAATAGTCGTATCGAGATGTAAAATTTTCAATGTAGTGAATACTACAATACCAATAGAAAGTATATAGACAAAATTTACAGACAGACTGGTTAAGGTACTTGTAGGACTAAATTTGTGAAAAGACTTCTTTGCAAAATTCCGAACTTTTTTTGCCAGGAATATTCCAATAACAAATAAGAGGGTAGCCAATAAAAGATTAGGCAATAACTGTATGAAATCAGTTAGCCATTGTTCCAATTTATTTATGACCAGTTTTAATGCTTTGTCAATATCCATAAGTAGTTTTTAATCTCTTCATATTCAATTATTAATCCAATAAAAGTAAATGATTCAGAATAAAAACAAAAGATGGGATGAGCTTATAAACAATTGCCCATTAAATTATATAGATTTCGTTTGCGAAAACGCAGTAACTTATCTAATTCACATTTCCCGATAATATAAATCAGATAAAGCTCTTTGCCGATGAAATAGTGCATCTCACCGACTTTTAGACGGGTAAAACCTTTTATCTATTGATAATCCCATGATTACCTGGTTACATTTGTCCTAAATAAAAGATAAAAAAATGGAAAAAGATAACATGGATAATATAAAGGGAGTTCAAAATTCAAGAATCGGAACAGGGCTTTTATTACTTCTTGCCGGCGTTCTTCTCCTTGCTTATAAAATGGGCGCGCCAATCCCGGGATGGATATTTACCTGGCCGGTATTGTTAATTGGTATAGGACTCCTTGTTGGCATTAAGAGTAAATTTCAAAACCCGGGCGCCTTTATTATGATTCTGATCGGAAGTATTTTTCTTGCTGACAGATCAATTCCCGGAATTGATTTTCATAATTATTTGATACCGGTATTACTCATTGGAATTGGACTCATCGTCATTTTCCGCCCAAGAGGTGAACGATTTAGAGGCAGGAATATCCGGAACTATCCCGATAATGATGCATTTAATGTACCTGGTAAGGAAACTACTGAAAACAATTTCACCCCGATTAATACTAACCCATCAGATAGTGGCGAATACATCAACGTGCAGGCAATACTTGGAGGTGTTAAAAGAAACGTTCAATCCAAAAACTTTAAAGGTGGAGAAATATTGAGTTTTTTGGGTGGATCAGAAATTAGTTTTATGCAGGCAGATATTCAGCACCCGGTTGTATTGGAGGTTAATAATGTTTTTGGTGGTACAAAATTAATTATTCCATCAAACTGGGATGTTCAAAATAATATTTCAGCCGTCTTCGGCGGTGTGGAAGATAAAAGAGTCTTTAATAGTAGCGCTCCGGACTCAAATAAAAGAATCGTGCTGAAAGGCTCTTGTGTCTTTGGCGGAATTGAGGTTACAAATTACTAATCAATTACAATTATAAATTTTCTAAATTCAGCTATATGAAATGGTATCTTGCAAAAATTATTTATAGAATTATCTGTGGGGAAGGTTTTCATACTCCACAATTTGATGAGCAATTACGCCTGATCCATGCAGAAGACGACTTTCATGCTTTTCAAAAAGCAAGGTCTATCGGTCAGAGAGAAGAAGATAACTTTTTAAATCATCATGAAAAGCCGGTTCAATGGAAATTCATCGACATTACTGAATTACATGTATTAAATGAATTAATTGACGGCGCTGAGATCTATTCTAAAATTGATGAGAAAGAAGATGCTTTGAAGTATATCAGACAAATAAATGTGCGTGCGAAATATTTACACGATGCTTGTCTTCAAAAAAGTGTTGACTTGAATTAAACCATAAAATTTGAACAATTCTATCTTAGCTAATAAAAGCATCCGTCTTTTTTTCGAGGCCTGGTGGTTCGTGTGGACACTTATGCAATTCATCATTTTAAATGAATTGGGTATAGATCCCGTAAATGCGGTAATGGATAGTATTATTGGTACTGTATGTCTTGCGCTCATTTGTTTGTTCATCAGTACCAATATGAAATACTATCTTCCCCGGAAGGAAAAGTATTGGTATATCCTGGTTGTAAGTTTGGTAGGGAGTTCAGTTTGGGTGTTGGCACATCGGGGAATATTCGGGTTGATTCTGAATGAGAACGATGCCTATCTGGAAATGGTGAATTATACCTGGCGGATCCGCTTTGTGGCAGGGTTTCTATTGATCAGCAGTATGAGCATGTTCAGTTTGTTATGGTATAATCAGCAAGAACAAAAAGAAATAAATTCCCGGAAAAGCGAAATAGAAAAACTAAATAAAGAAGCTGAATTATTTAATTTACGACAACAATTGCAACCACATTTTCTGTTCAATAGTTTAAATTCCATCAGTTCACTGACCGTTTCAAATCCGGGAAAAGCCAGGGAAATGATCCATCAGCTAAGTGATTTTTTACGCGGGACGCTTAAGAAAGATGAGCAGCAATGGAATACACTGGAAGAAGAAATCCAACATCTTGAATTGTACCTGGAAATAGAAAAGGTGCGTTTTGGAAACAGGTTGCAAACTTCCATTGAGTGCAGTGAGGAAGTAAAGCAATTTAAACTACCCGCTTTGCTTCTGCAACCTGTAGTAGAAAATGCCATTAAATTTGGCTTGTATGATACTACCGGGGAGGTTCTTATAAAATTGAAAGCAACCTCCATAGAAAATAATTTAAAAATTGAGGTTCAAAATCCTTTTGATCCCGAAACGGCTCAGCCGGTTAAAGGTGCAGGTTTCGGGCTTTCCAGCATTCAAAGAAGGTTGTTTCTTTTTTTTGCACGAAACGATTTGTTGAAAATCGAAAAAGACGATCAGCATTTTAATATATCTATTCTTATACCCCAAATTATATGAACGTAATTATTATAGACGACGAGATCCTGGCGAGAAATATTATAAAAGAGTATTTGGAAACGGATAGAGATATCAAAATAGTCGCAGAGTGTGAAGATGGATTTGAAGGCCTGAAAGCTATTCAGCAATTTCAGCCGGACCTTATCTTTTTAGATATTCAAATGCCTAAGATAAATGGATTTGAACTGCTTGAACTCATTGAAGAGCCACCGGCGGTAATTTTCACGACGGCTTTTGATGAATATGCGATAAAAGCATTTGAAATAAACGCGGTGGATTACTTGCTCAAACCATTCAGTAAGGAAAGATTTGAAAAAGCCATCATCAAATACAAAGAAAGCTCCAACGTTCCTAAAACACAAAAGGTTCTTGAAACAGCCGCGCAGAATACGCTTCAACAAAACCGGGTGGTCGTAAAAGATGGCAATAAGATCAAAATTATTCCGGTAAATAAAATTCAATACCTCGAGGCGGCAGATGATTATGTAAAGATTGTCACCGCGGATGGGAACTATCTTAAAAAACGTACCATGACTTTCTTTGAGGATTCTTTGGGCATTCACAATTTTGTACGCGTACATCGTTCCTATATCGTAAATACATCGCTCATTACCCGAATAGACGCTTATGAAAAAGACAGTCACCTATTACTATTAAGTACCGGAGCAAAATTACCTGTGAGTAAAACAGGCTATGGGAAATTGAAAGATGTATTAGGCATTTAAGAACGGAGTTCGGAGTTCGGAGTTCGGAGTTCGGAGTTCAGAGTTCAGAGTTCAGAGTTCGAAGTTCAGAGTTCAGAGTTCAGAGTTCAGAGTTCGAAGTTAGGAGTTAGGAGTTTGTGCCAACAGCTCATAGCTCATAGCTAAAAGCTAACTACAGGCATTCTTTTTGTTTACGCACTCCAAAACAAACTGATGAATCTTAAATCCGGCGTTCCTTTCTGGCTCATAAAAAACGGCCTCCTTTTCGAATATCCATCTCTTGATCATGACGCCCATACGGATGTTGTCATTCTTGGTGGTGGTATTTCCGGTGCATTGGCAGCTTACTATTTAACAGAAGCGGGCATAGAATGCACCGTGGTGGATGCACGAAACATCGGACAGGGAAGCACCTGTGCAAGTACATCTTTGCTGCAATATGAAATAGATGTTCCTTTATCTAAATTGCAAAAAATGATCGGGTACACCGATGCAGTCCGGGCATATGAACAATGTGCCGAAGCAATTCAGAAACTGGAAAGCATCGCGGAGCATATCGGATTTGCAAACTTTGTAAAAAGGAAAAGCCTTTATTATGCTGTCTCCAAAAAAGACATTCCATTCCTGGAAGAAGAGTGTACTATCCGGAGAGAAAATGGGTTTGATGTGCATTTTTTGAACAGGAAAGAGGTCAAAGAGGCATTTCAGTTTGATGCACCGGGAGCGATTCTTTCTCAACTGGCGGCAGAAACAGATGCTTATTCCTTTTCACATGCTCTTCATCAACATAATATCAAAAAGGGTTGTAAAGTTTATGACAGAACGGATATTAAAAAAATTAGTCACAATAAAGAAGGCGTCATCCTCGTGACTGAAGAAAAACAAACGATCAAGACAAAAAAACTAATCTATGCGACAGGCTATGAAGCAGTCAATTTTGTAAAAAAAGATATTGTCAATCTCCAATCTACCTATGTTATTATCAGCGAATACCCAGGCAATGAAAGTGAGGCCTGGAAAGATGAGGTACTGATCTGGAATACAGATGATCCTTACCTATATATGCGCACCACCTCCGATGGAAGAATTATTGTCGGCGGCAGAGATGAACCTTTTTACAATCCCGGTAAAAGAGATAGACTAATGGAAAGCAAATCTAAAAAACTGGAAAAGGATTTTAAAAAGCTTTTTCCAAAAATTCCATTTAAAAGGGATTATCAATGGTGCGGAACTTTTGGTACGACAAAAGATGGATTGCCCTTTATCGGAGAATACTCCGCTTTACCAAACAGCCTGTTCTCATTAGGTTTTGGAGGAAATGGAATTACCTTCAGCCAGATAGCCGCAGAAATAAACCGGGATATTATTTTAGGCAAACCAAATACTGATGCAAGATTGTATAGGTTTGAAAGGGTTTAATCATCTTGAACTTTGAGGATTTAATTTAATTAAATTAATTTTTTTAGGTTAAAATCCACCAGGTTTTATACCTTTCCATTTAGAATCTTCAAGCTGTACGATCATAAGTTTTGCAGGCTCCTCGCCTATTGTTCCTGAAAGATGGCCTTTATATTTGTTCTCATTTGTTTTCGTATTTTGATCGCCTCCAAAAGAAATGTCTCCAGGTCCCATTTCTACCCGATGTCCATCCATCGTTTCCACATACCATCTTCCGGACAAAGGAATGATCCATTGCGGCTTAGGATTTTCATGCCAGTCTCCTTTCCATCCTACCGGCTGTTCTGAAAAAACAATCTTAGTTTTTGAAGAGAGCAAATGATTATTCCATTGAGGCTGAATATCCTCTCCCATAGATTCTTTTACGAAAGATGTCAATAGGGCTTTTGTTTGATGGCTCACGCCGCTTTCATCTGTCCACACATGCCAATAGGACAAACGGGGATTTTCGCCGGAATGTTTATTCCTTGCTTTTATGGCGCTGACAATTTGCTCTGCAATCCATTCCGGATCTTCTAAAGGACTTAAATGTCCGATACCTTTAGTAGAAATTAATTCAGCATTATTTATATAAGGAACAATCTGATTGTTGATCAATTCGGTGGAGATTACCGGATCATCCTCAGAGGCCAGAATCGTAACAGGAATTGAAAGGTGATGCAATTTTTCAGCAATAGAGTGATTCATTCCATCTAATATCCACCACTGCCAGGTGGCGGGGTCTGTACTTAATTGAGTTTTAAGAGCTAAGAAATATTGCTCTTCGGATAAAGTCTTTTTCACAGCACTTTTCACAAGTTTTTCAGCTACTCCCGGTTCAGTATGATGGAGCATGCGCTCTTTTTCTTTTTCGGGTGTAGGTTCAAAAGTTGGTGGGGAAGGGGCTATTAAAATCACCTGCTGCACAGAATCCGGCGGTGCCGCAGATGCAATTTCTAAGGCAATTTTGCCTCCCATGGAATGCCCGATGAGAGTGTATCTCGTGACTTCTTTTGACTGCAGTTCTTTTTGAATGTATTGAGCGTAATTTTCGATGGAAGGTTTTTTCAGGGGAGTTGATCCGCCAAAGCCAGGCAGGGTAATGGCGATGCATTGATACTTACCGGAAAGTTTTTCGATTACCCAATTCCAGCTTTCTCCAGAGCCTCCAAAATAGTGCAGAAATACTAAAATTTCACGATCTTCTTTTATAGCTGGTCGCTTTTTTTCTCTTACCATAACTCTGTTGTAGTTTTTTTAAAGTTTAAAAATCATCGTCTTCCTGCTGATTCATTTATTTAATTCCGGAACTAAAGATCTATCCATATATTCTTAACCAAAAGCAGTTGCTACAGATCCGCCATCTACCCGGTAATTACTGCCTGTTACAAAACTGGCATGTGCGGAACATAAATAAGCGATTGCAGAGGCGACTTCTTCTGGCTTTCCCCGTCGGTCCACAACTATATCCGGGCGTTTATTTTTCAGAAACCATTCTATTGCCTCGTCTTTGGATGAATTTCTTTTATCGGCTAATTCATCCATCATAGCATCAGTCATAGGTGTAGCAATGTACGCCGGAGAAACACTATTAATCATCACTCCTTTTGGAGAATATGCCTTTGACAGGCACTTGGTCAGATTAATAATTCCGGCTTTACATGCATTATACGGGCTTTCTTCTTCATAAGGCTGAAGGGCATTTTCAGAGGCAATAAGCACTATTCGCCCCCATCCTTTCTTTTGCAT